>NZ_JBQYSN010000001.1:0-141265 GCF_052686535.1 Agrobacterium sp. DKPNP3
CGGACCGCTTTTAAGCCGAATGACTTCGAGGCCCGGGCAGGCTTCCTGCACGCGCCCGCCGGTGGTGCCGGTGGCGACGATCTTGAACTTGGCAAGCGCCTTTTGATGCTGACGGGCGAAGTCCGCCATATCGTCTTTTTTCTCGTCGTGAGCGATGAGCGCGATACAGCGTAGCCCTTCCATGATCCCAGCCTGTGTCATGAGAATTAAATCGATTTGAAGCCTTCTATAACAGCTTGCCGCCATTTGAAAAGGGAAGCTGTCGAATGCCTCCGTTTTGTTTCAGTTCAATGTCGGACGCTGGGTCGGGAGGGGAATATCGGATGGCGGCTGGATGGCCGGAGCATTCTGAATGACCTGTTCTACATTCTGCTGTCGCACGGCCTGAGCCGGAGAGGCGGAATAGGCCTGAGCCGCAATCCCCTCGGGATTGGCGGAAGGAGCAGCTGCAACTGCGGCGCAGGCCGCCGGCAGATCGGAAACCATCACCTGGCGCGGCTTTACCGGCTTGGCATTGGGGTCCTTTTTCGGCGGCGCCCATGGCTCCTTGGTGAACCACCAGGCAAGGGACTTGTCGCAACCATCGCCCTTGCCGACGGATGCCTGCGGTTTGCAATTGGGCGCGCCGGGCGGGCATTCCAGCCGAATGTGGAAGTGCTCGTCATGGCCGTAAATCGGCCTGATCTTGCCCATGAAGGTCCGGTCGCCGGTCCATGTCTGGCAGAGTTTCTGCTTGATGGCCGGGTTGACGAAGACACGCTCCACCTGCGGGTAACTTGCCGCCATCATCACCAGCCGGGCATTCAGCGGCGACCATTTGCGGTCGTCAACCGTCAGAAACTTGCTCTTGTCCAGCATCGAGATGAAGGGCACCGTCTCTCGCTGCTCCACCGTCAGCCGGGGAGTGGGCATGGGCCGCCACCAGACATCCACATCGAGACCGATCTGGTGCGAGGCATGCCCTGTCAGCATAGGACCGCCGCGTGGCTGGGAAATATCGCCAAGCAGCAGGCCCGGCCAGCCGATCTTCTGGGCATCCTGCGAAAACCGCTCAAGAAAGGAAATCAGCTGCGGCTGGCCCCAGCGCCGGTTGCGGGAAAGGCGCATGGCCTGCCAACCGGGGCCATCGGTAGGCATGGCGACAGCGCCAGCCTGGCAGCCTTTGGCATAAGAGCCGATCGGTTGGGAAGCTGCGGCGGAAGGCAGCGCCATGTGGCCGAACACTTCTTTTGCGGGCCTGTCTTCGGCCGATGCGGCCTCGATCTGCCATTGCAGCGCCGAGACGACCGACATCGTGAGCATCGCTGCCTTGAAAATTCTGGATGATCCCGCCGTCATGTAGCCGTGCCCGCCCGATCAGTTGATTCTCTACCTCTGAGGATAAACTGGAACGGGATTTTGTTAAAACCATGTTTCGCTTGGCCCGCACAAAGCAGGATAAATACGTCGATAAAGAGCTTGTGAGACAGCGCATCTGTTTTTTGCCAATCTTTCTTTTATGCTCTCTTGAGCAAGTACAAGAACACGGACATTGACCCGATGATATTGGCACCACTGAAATCCCGCTTTCTCATTGCCCTCACGGCCTCCGCCCTGCTGATCCCGGCGGCGGCTTTTTCCCAGTCGGGCGATGTCTGGCGAAAGGGGATTTCGACGGTCGGGGAGTTGAAGCATCCCGATGGCTTCGACCATTTCGACTATGTGAACACCAATGCGCCCAAAGGCGGCACGTTGCGCCTCTCGACATCGGGCACCTTCGATACGCTAAACCCGCTGCTGGCCAAGGGCGAGGCGGCAACGGGCCTTTCGCTCGTCTTCGATACGCTGATGAAATCGACGGAAGAGGAACTCTCGGCCTCCTATGGTTTGCTGGCGGAAGGCGTCAGCTATCCCGACGATATTTCCAGAGCGACGTTCCGCCTGCGGCAGGAGGCCAAATGGGCGGACGGCAAGCCGGTGACGCCCGAGGATGTCGTGTTCAGCTTCGAAAAGGCCAAGGACCTGAGCCCGCAGCTTGCGACCTATTACACCCACGTCACCAAGGCGGAAGTGAGCGGTGACAGGGACATCACCTTCACCTTCGATGAAAAGAACAATCGCGAGCTGCCGCAGATCGTCGGTCAATTGATGATCGTTCCCAAGCACTGGTGGGAAGGCACCGGCCCGGACGGGAAGCCGCGTGACATTTCGCGCGGCACGCTGGAGCCGGTCATGGGTTCCGGCCCCTACAAGATCGCTGCCGTCGCCCCCGGATCGACCATCACTTATGAGCGCCGTGACGATTATTGGGGCAAGGACGTCAACGTAAACGTGGGGATGAACAACTTCAAAACCATCGCCTACACCTTTTTTGCCGATCAGGACGTGGAATTCCAGGCATTTAAATCGGGCACGATCGATTTCGCGCGGGAAGCTTCCTCCAGCCGCTGGGTCACGGGTTATGATTTTCCCGCTGTCAAAGACGGTCGGGTGAAGAAGGAGGAGCTGCCAAACATCTACCGTTCCGTTGGCATCATGCAGGCCTTTGTGCCGAACATGCGGCGGGAAAAGTTCCAGAACCCGAAACTGCGCAAGGCGCTGAACTATGCCTTCGATTTCGAGGAACTCAACCGCACGCTGGCTTATGGCCAGTTCCAGCGCATCAACAGCTTCTTCATGGGCAGCGAATTGGCTTCATCTGGCCTGCCGACGGGTCGAGAACTGGAACTGCTTCAGGAGCTCAAGGATCAGATCCCACCTGAGGTCTTCACGACGGAATACAAGAATCCGGTGGCGGGCGATCCGGCCAAGCAGCGTGACAATCTGCGCGAGGCCGTCAAGCTGATGAAGGAGGCCGGTTACGAGTTGCGCGGCAACCGCATGGTCAATGCGAAGACCGGTCAGCAACTCGATATGGAATTCCTGATTGATTCCGCCGGCATGGAACGAACGATCCTTCCCTATGTGCAGAGTCTGAAGAAAATCGGCATCAACGCGACCATCCGCACGGTCGATGCCTCGCAATTCACCAACCGCACCCGCAGCTTCGATTACGACATTATCGTCAAGCTCTGGGCGACGTCGGCCAATCCGGGCAACGAGCAAGCCGATTACTGGGGTTCGGCGGCTGCTGATCGTCAGGGATCGAACAACCTCGCCGGCATCAAGAACCCGGCCGTCGATGCTTTGGTGCGCAAGGTCATTTTTGCGCCCAATCGCGATGAGCAGGTCGCTGCTGCCCGGGCGCTTGACCGGGTGCTGCTCGCCAACAGCTATGTCATTCCGCAATTCTACCGTGGCGAGCTGTTCATCGCCTATTGGAACACGATTGTCCGCCCGGAAAACCTGCCCGAATACGGCATCGGATTTCCCGAAGCCTGGTGGTCCAGCCAGGCCGGAAAATGACGCCGGCCTTGCTTTCGCGATCAAGGCTTGATTCACATAGGCCAGGACGAATCGCTTGAAATGCGCACGACGCTGCTTTGAGGAAAGGACCGGGCTTGACCCAGACGAAAGACGCTGACCGAACGGCTGGGAGAAAAGGCTGATGGGCGCCTATATCCTCAGACGTCTGGCGCTGATGATCCCAACCATCATCGGCATCATGGGCATTTCGTTTCTCGTCATCCAGTTCGCCCCGGGCGGTCCGGTGGAACAGGTCGTCGCGCAGTTGACGGGCCAGGGCGACAGCGCTTCCGACCGTCTCTCTGGCGGCGGCGACCTCACGGGGCAGGGGGGCGGCTTCGATGAAAGCGGGTCGAAATATCGCGGCGCGCAGGGGCTCGATCCGGAGCTGATCAAGAAGCTCGAAAAGCAGTTCGGTTTTGACAAACCGCCGCTCACCCGGTTCCTTGAAATGATGTGGAATTACATCCGCTTCGACTTTGGCGACAGCTTCTTCCGCAATTCGTCGGTCATCGATCTCATCATCGACAAGCTGCCGGTCTCGGCCTCGCTCGGCTTCTGGATTTTGATCATTTCTTATGTGATTTCCATTCCGCTCGGCATCAAGAAGGCCGTTTCCGACGGCTCGACCTTCGATGTCTGGACATCGGGCATCATCATCATCGGGTATGCGGTGCCGAGCTTCCTGTTCGGCATCCTGCTCATCGTGCTTTTCGCCGGCGGATCGTTCTTCGACTGGTTTCCGCTCCGCGGCCTGGTATCGGACAATTTCGACCAGCTGAACTGGTGGCAGAAGATCATCGACTATTTCTGGCACCTCACATTGCCGCTCATCGCGCTCTCGCTCTCTGCCTTCGCGACGACGACGCTTTTGACCAAAAATTCCTTCATCGACGAGATCAAGAAGCAATATGTCATCACCGCCCGAGCCAAGGGTCTTACGGAACGCAAGGTTCTCTACGGCCATGTCTTCCGCAACGCGATGCTGATCGTGATCGCCGGCTTTCCGGGCGCCTTTATCTCGGCCTTCTTCACCGGCTCGCTGCTGATCGAGAATATCTTCTCGCTGGATGGCCTCGGCCGGCTCGGTTATCTCTCGGTCGTCAACCGTGATTACCCGATTGTCTTCGGCACGCTGTTCATCTTTTCGCTGATGGGCCTCGTCGTTGGCCTGCTCTCTGACCTCATCTACACATGGATCGATCCGCGCATCGACTTCGAGCGGAGGGACGTGTGATGTCGCTTGCTCATCCCGCCGGAACAGAGATGCTGGTCAAGCCCAAGCGCCCGTGGTTTTCGCCAACCACAAAGCGCCGTTGGCAGAATTTCAAGGCTAATCGCCGTGGATACTGGTCCTTCTGGCTGTTCCTGATCCTGTTCTTCCTGAGCCTCATGGCGGAATTCATCGCCAACGACAAACCCATCCTCGCCTCCTATAAGGGCGAGCTTCTGGTGCCGGTCATGGTCGATTATCCGGAAGAGAAGTTCGGCGGGTTTCTCGCCCAGACCGATTACAAGTCCTCCTTCATTCAGGACGAAATCAACGCCAATGGCTGGATGATCTGGCCGCCGATCCGGTATTCCTACCAGACGGTCAATTCCAATATTCCGCATTCCGCGCCCACGGCACCTTTCTGGCTGATGGATAAAAAGGAGCGCTGCTCGGCCTACCCGCAGGGCGATGCCGATTCCGGCTGCACGCTTGGCAATCTGAACTGGCTCGGCACCGACAATCAGGCCCGCGACGTCACGGCGCGGATGATCTACGGCTTTCGCATCTCCGTGCTGTTCGGTCTGACGCTGACCATTGCTTCTGCCATTGTCGGTGTCACCGCCGGCGCTATCCAGGGCTATTTCGGTGGCTGGACGGACCTGCTTCTGCAGCGTTTCATCGAAATCTGGTCGTCGATGCCGGTGCTTTACATCCTGCTGATCATCGCGGCCATCCTGCCGCCGGGCTTCTTCGTGCTGCTCGGCATCATGCTGCTGTTTTCATGGGTCGGCTTTGTGGGCATTGTCCGCGCCGAATTCCTGCGCGCCCGAAACTTCGAATATGTCCGGGCTGCCCGCGCACTCGGGGTCGGAAACTGGACGATCATGTTCCGCCACCTTCTGCCCAACGCCATGGTGGCAACGCTGACCTTCCTGCCCTTCATTCTCTCTGGGTCGATCACGACACTCACCTCACTCGACTTCCTCGGTTTTGGAATGCCGCCGGGATCGCCGTCGCTGGGCGAGATGATTGCGCAGGGAAAGAACAACCTCCAGGCTCCCTGGCTGGGCCTGACGGCATTCTTTACGATGTCCATCATGCTGTCGCTCCTGATCTTCATCGGCGAGGCCGTTCGCGACGCCTTCGATCCACGCAAGACGTTCCGGTGATCGCCATGATGGAAACAACTATTCAGCCGCTTCTCTCCGTCCGTGATCTCTCCGTCGCCTTCCATCAGGGCGGCGCGACCAGTGTCGCTGTCGATCACGTCTCCTTTGACCTGATGCCGGGCGAAGTCGTTGCCCTCGTCGGGGAATCCGGCTCCGGCAAGTCGGTCACCGCAAATTCCATTCTCAAACTCCTGCCCTATCCGGCGGCCAGCCACCCCTCCGGCAAAATCCTGTTCGATGGCAAGGATATGCTGACATTGCCGGAGCGCTCCCTGCGTGCGGTGCGCGGCAACGATATCACCATGATCTTCCAGGAGCCGATGACCTCGCTCAACCCGCTCCACACCATCGAGCGGCAGATCGGCGAAATCTTGGAGCTGCATCAGGCAATTACCGGCGCAGAGGCACGTCAACGCACCCTGGAATTGTTGTTGCAGGTCGGTATCCGAGAGCCGGAAAAGCGTCTGAAGGCCTATCCGCACGAATTGTCTGGAGGCCAGCGGCAACGCGTGATGATCGCCATGGCGCTCGCCAACCGGCCAAAATTGCTGATCGCCGACGAGCCGACCACCGCACTCGACGTCACGGTCCAGGCGCAGATCCTCGAACTCTTGAGCGATCTGAAGGCGAAACATGGCATGTCCATGCTGTTCATCACCCACGATCTCGGTATCGTCCGCAAGTTTGCCGACCGTGTCTGCGTCATGACCAAGGGCAAGATTGTCGAGACCGGCACGGTTGAGCAGGTGTTTACCGATCCGCAGCACGCCTATACCCGCCATCTTCTGGCTGCCGAGCCGAAGGGCGAGCCGCCGCATTCCGATGCCAGCAAGCCGGTGGTCATGCAGGGTGAAGACATCAAGGTCTGGTTTCCCATCAAAGCCGGGTTGATGCGTCGCGTTGTCGACCATGTGAAGGCGGTTGACGGCATTGATATTACCCTGCGCGCCGGCCAGACCGTTGGCGTGGTGGGCGAGTCCGGCTCCGGTAAGACCACGCTTGGCCTTGCGCTCTCGCGGCTGATCGCGTCTGAGGGACGTATCAGCTTCGTTGGTCAGTCGATCGACCACTATTCGTACGAGATGATGAAGCCGTTGAGAAATCGGCTTCAGGTGGTATTTCAGGACCCTTACGGCTCTCTCAGCCCGCGCATGTCCGTTGGCGAGATTATTGCCGAAGGCCTGAAGGTGCATGAGCGGTCGCTATCGGCCGACGAGCGCGATACGCGTGTCGCCACGGCACTGGAGGAGGTGGGCCTTGATCCGGCCACCCGCTGGCGGTATCCGCACGAATTTTCCGGCGGCCAGCGCCAGCGCATCGCCATTGCCCGCGCCATGGTGCTGAAGCCCCGTTTCGTCATGCTTGACGAGCCGACATCCGCGCTCGACATGAGCGTGCAGGCGCAGGTGGTTGATCTGCTGCGGGATCTGCAGGCAAAACACGAATTGGCCTATCTCTTCATCAGCCACGATCTGAAGGTGGTGAAGGCGCTCGCCAACGATCTCATCGTCATGCGTCATGGCAAGGTGGTTGAAAGTGGCCCTGCGGCTAACGTTTTTGCCAATCCGCAGCAGGACTACACCAAGGCATTGCTCGCCGCCGCCTTCAATATCGAGGCCGTGGAAACGAAAGCGGTGAGCCAGTAAGCCGCATCGGTATTTCGTTCAAGGCGATGACTTCCTGTTGCTTTGCGCAGCAGGCGGACCCATGTTGCGATAAAGGTGACATGGAATTGGATGGATTGCGATGGCAGCGGATGTGATCGTTTTGGGAGCGGGCATCATCGGAGTTTCGGTGGCCCTGCAACTCGCCCGACGGGGCAAGTCGGTGGTGCTGGTGGACCGGCGCGGGCCGGGGGAAGAAACATCCTTTGGCAATGCCGGCCTGATCCAGAGAGAGGGCGTGGTGCCCTACGGTTTTCCGCAGGACCTCGCGCTCTTGCTGCGCTACTCGCTGAACAACAGGATCGATGTCCGTTATCGCCTCTCCGCGCTTCCCAAAATCGCGCCGTTTCTCGGGCGCTACTGGTATAATTCAGCCGCCGCCAGGCACGCCGCAATCGCCCGCGCCTATACGCCTTTGATCGAACATTCGGTGTCCGAGCATAACATCTTGATCGATGAGGCCGGGGCGGGTGAACTGATTGTCAAAAATGGCTGGATGGAAGCCTATCGAACCGCCGAGAGGCGAGATGCCGATTATGCTTTCGCCGAGCGTCTTTCCCGCGAAAACGGCATTTCCCACACCAAACTGGATGCCAAAGAGCTTGCGGCATCCGAACCGCACCTCTCCCGGGATTTCGTTGGTGGACTGAAATGGAATGACCCGTGGTCCGTACTTGATCCGCACGCGCTGACGCTTGCCTATGTAAAGCTGTTCGAAAGCCTCGGCGGCAGCGTCGTGCGGGGCGATGCCTCGACACTGAGCCAGACCACAAGCGGCTGGACGGTGCGCACGGCGACAGGTGCGGTTGAGGGCGAGCAGGCGGTCCTGGCGCTGGGTCCCTGGGCCGATACCGTGACGCAACGACTGGGTTATCGCTTCCCGCTCGGGGTGAAGCGCGGTTATCACATGCATTATGCGCCGCAGGAGGGCGCCAGGCTCAATAACTGGCTGATCGATGCCGAGCGCGGCTATTTCCTTGCGCCCATGCGGAAGGGCATCCGGCTGACGACCGGAGCAGAGTTTGCCGAGCGCGACGCACCGAAATCCCCCGTGCAGATCGACCGCGCGGAGCGCGTGGCGCGCAGCGTTTTCCCACTCGGCGGAAGGCTCGATGCTGAGCCATGGATGGGTGCGCGGCCATGCACACCGGACATGATGCCGATCATTGGCAAGGCGCCGCGTCACAAAACATTATGGTTCGCATTCGGGCACGCCCATCATGGTCTTACCCTCGGGCCAATTACGGGCCGGGTCATAGCCGAAGCCATGCTGGGAGAGCAGCCGGTTATCGCGATCGATGCCTATCGCCCGGAGAGGTTCAATCCGTAAGAAGAGGAAACTGCTGGCCTTCCTGCAACAGGCCACGTAACATGTTCATATACAAAAGGGGAAAAAGGGCGAACGTCATCATGGTGGCGAGGTTTCTCATCTATCAGCAGCAGGACGATTTTCGTTAGCGAAACTCGCTGCGCATGAACGAGATGGAAACGGCTTGCTGGTGCATGATGGATGATATTGAAAACGCAAAGAAATTTTTCGCCGATAATCCCGATATCGAAATTCTCGAAGCTTTCGTCATAGATGCGAATGGCGTTCCGCGCGGCAAATGGATTCCGCGCGAAAGGGCAATCGACGTGCTCGAAAAGGGAATGGCCATCCCGCGCTCCGTCTACGCGCTGGATATCTGGGGCAGGGATGTGCACGCGGCCGGTCTGGCCGAGGGCACCGGGGATCCGGATGGGTTCTGTTTTCCGGTGCCCGGCACACTGTCGCGGGTGACATGGCTTGGCAGGCCGACCGCACAGGTTCTTCTAGCCATGAAAAACCCCGATGGAACCGGTTTTTATGGCGATCCGCGCCATGTTCTGTCGCAGGTTCTGAATGCCTATAACAAGGCCGGTCTAACGCCCGTTGTGGCGACAGAACTCGAATTTTACCTGATCGATCCCGTTCGTTCGGCGCTTGATCCGGTGCGCCCACCGCACAGCCGTGAGGGACGCTGGCACACCGGTCAGACACAGGTTCTGTCGATTTCCGAATTACAGGATTTCGAGGATGTCTTTCATGACATCGCCACCGCCTGCCGCGCACAGGGTGTGCTTGCTGATACCACGCTGCGGGAAAATGGTCCCGGGCAATATGAGATCAACCTCAACCATGTGCCGGATGCCCTGCAGGCCGCAGATTTCGCCGTCTTTCTCAAACGCATCGTCAAGGGCGTCGCACGACGGCACGATCTCGACGCAACTTTCATGGCGAAGCCCTATGGGCTCCAGGCCGGCAATGGCATGCATGTGCATTTCTCCGTTCTCGACAAGAGCGGCAGGAATATCTACGCCGGGGAAGAGGGGCCATCGGACGCGCTGATGCATTCGGTCGGGGGTCTCCTGGAAAACATGGGGGAAAGCATGGCGATCTTTGCTCCCCATGCCAATTCCTATCGCCGCCTCACACCGAGCGAACATGCGCCGACCTACGCCTCCTGGGGCATCGATAACCGCTCGGCAGCGGTGCGCGTCATTGTTGCCAGCAAGGCGGCGACGCGTATCGAACATCGCGTCGCTGGCGCCGATACCAATCCCTATCTGGTTCTTGCCATGATCCTCAGCGCGGCCCTCGCCGGCATGAAGGAGAAGCGCCAACCGGGTGGCGCGATTTCCGGCGACAGCCATGCGATCAACCACGAGCCGCTGCCTACCAACTGGGACTATGCGCTGCAGCGCTTCACGCGGTCGAGTTTTGCATATGCAACGCTCGGGCAGAAGTACCGCACGCTGTTCTCCGCCTGCAAACAGCAGGAGCTTTCCGAATTTTCCCTGCGTGTAACCGACGTCGAATATGACGCCTATATCAGGACGGTGTGAAATGGCTGAGGTAACCGATATTCCCAATCCCGGCCACACATCGTCGTGGTACGCGGCATGCGCCAATATCAAAACCGTGCGGCCGACGCTTGAGGGCGCGCTGGATGCGGATGTCTGCATCATCGGTGGCGGCTTCACCGGCATTTCAGCGGCGCTGGAACTGAGCGAACGCGGTTACGCGGTCATCGTGCTGGAAGGTGTGCGGGTTGGCTTCGGCGCGTCGGGCCGCAATGGCGGGCAGATCGTCAATGGTTACAGCCGCGATCTCGAAACCATCGCCGGCCGCTACGGGCATGACAAGGCAGTAAAGCTCGGCGAAATGTCGCTGGAAGGCGGCGACATCATCCGCAGCCGCGTCGCCAAATACGGGATCGACTGCGATCTCGTCGACGGCGGCTTTTTCGCCGCCTTCACACCGAAGCAGATCCGCGAAATGGAAGCCCATAAGGCTCACTGGGAAAAACACGGCCATGGCGGGCTCGAAATGGTCTCAAAGGCGGATGTCGGGAAATATGTGAAGACCGATCGTTATGCAGGCGGCATGATCGACCGCTTCGGTGGCCACATTCACCCTCTTAATCTTGTCCAGGGGGAAGCGGCGGCAGCCGAAAGCCTCGGTGCGCGCATATTCGAAAACTCGCGTGTCATTGCGGTGGAGCAGGGCGTCAATCCCATCGTGCGCACGGCAACGGGCAGCGTGAAGGCAAAATATGTCCTCGTCTGCGGCAATGCCTATCTCGGCACATTACTGCCGGAAATCGGCGAGCGAATGATGCCGGTCTCGAGCCAGGTCATGGCGACGGAGCCGCTCGATGCCGATCTGATCGAAGCCCTTCTTCCTGCCAATTATTGCGTCGAGGACGCTAATTACATTCTCGATTATT
Source organism: Agrobacterium sp. DKPNP3 (assembly GCF_052686535.1). Classification (NCBI taxonomy): domain Bacteria; kingdom Pseudomonadati; phylum Pseudomonadota; class Alphaproteobacteria; order Hyphomicrobiales; family Rhizobiaceae; genus Agrobacterium; species Agrobacterium sp. DKPNP3. The sequence continues at coordinate 11,180 of NZ_JBQYSN010000001.1, forward strand.
ACCGCCGCACGTCTGACAACCGTCTGCTTTACGGCGGCGGCATCGGTTATGGCGGCAGCGACCCGGCCGACCTGACGGGTGTGATCCGGCCGAATATGCTGAAGACATTTCCGCAGCTGGAAAAGGCAAAGATCGACTTCGCCTGGAGCGGCAACTTCGCGCTGACCCTGACGCGCATTCCGCATATGGGCAGGCTCTCGCACAATATCTACTTCTCGCACGGCGACAGCGGTCACGGCGTCACCACGACCCATCTTCTGGGAAAGATATTGGGCGAAGCCGTTGCCGGCCACGCCGAGCGGTTCGATATCTGGAGTTCGCTGCCGAATTACCCGTTCCCGGGTGGAAAGACCTTCCGTGTGCCGCTCACCGTGCTCGGTGCCTGGTGGTACGGCTTAAGGGACAAGCTCGGCCTCTAGCGCATTCCAGTAAAGACGCGGCGTCGTTTACCTCACGCCATGTCTGCTGCTTCCGCAGCCCGGACAGTCCTAGAAGGTCACCGCCTTCAGTCCGGCAAGAGCATTTTTGGTGATCTCTTCAGGTGTGGTGTCGATGCTGACGGTGACGACACCCGGTTCGCCGGTTGGCACTTCCAGCGTGGCAAGCTGTGTTTGAAGCAGCGAGAGTGGCATGAAATGGCCCTTGCGTTCACCCATGCGCCGGCTGAGCAGCTCCAGGCTGCCGTCCAGATAAACGAAAGCAAGCGGACCGCCCGTGGCCTTGCGCAGGTAGTCGCGGTAGATTTTCTTGAGCGCCGAGCAGGATACAACGACGCCACCGCTCGCGTTTCCCTTTTGCAACTCAGCACCGATCAGATCGAGCCAGGGCCAGCGGTCGTCGTCCGTCAGGGGAATGCCTTCGGACATTTTCTCGACATTGGATTTGGGGTGCAGCTTGTCACCTTCAATGAAGGCTATGCCCAGCTTGTCTGCCAGCGCTTCCGCGACCGTGGACTTGCCCGACCCGCTCACTCCCATCACGACGATTGCCTGCGTCACGCCAACCTCTGATATTTCTGTTTCGACAGTGAGCCCCTAACATGTGCGGCAGGTCTCGTGAATACAAAAATGAGGGAGATTTCCTGCAGCCTCCTCCCAAATACTGCTCCGGGTCATCAAGTTCGTTCCGCTTTTGTTCTTTAAATTTTCCCGTGATGATGATAACATCGAAACTTGGGCAAAACGTCCTGGAGTACCGCGGTGGGGTTCGATTTGGCAGACGCGAGGAATTTGGAGCAGCTATCCTTCGAGGGATGGGAACCGGGGAAAGTACGGCGTTTTAATTCTCAATATACCACCAAGCTCTTGATCACCGTGAGACCGCCGGCAGCCCTGGCAGCACGGATTTTTGCCGATTCCTCGCACCACGCGGCGAAGCAGACGAAGCGCGAGGCTCATCCAGCAGCCGTTCTGCATATAACATTGCTTTGTGTTGGATGCTTTGAGGCTGTGCCGGAGGAGCTCGTTCATCGGCTGAAGAATACGCTTGGCGAGATCAAGGCCCGTCCCGTTCCGATAACATTCGATAAGACCTCGCTGTTTGGCAATCGCGGCAGCCTCGCTTTGCACAGCAGCCATGAGATGCTGGAAATGCAGTCTTTATCGACGATGTTGCAACGTGCCCTTTGGCGGGCCAACCTGCCCTTTGTTGCGCCCTCGTCTTTTGCGCCCCATCTCGCGCTGATTACCGGCTGTGGAAGAATTGAGCCGATGCCCGTCGAGAAACCATATAGTTGGCTTGCCGGAAGCTTCGAGCTTGTGTGCAGTCACGTGGGCGAACCGCAGCTTGAGTTACTCGCACGCTTCGCGCTTACCCCGAAAGCAGAGTGTTACGAGCGGCCTGAAAGCCAACTGCACTTACCAGGAAAAATAATCGGACACTCTAAACGGTCGATGCAGAGGGCATCGGCGCAATAACGGGTTAAAGGCTTACGAGCGGGGGGATGCCACGCTACGTTCACTCGGTTGGTCCGATGATCAGTTTCAATTGATGGGACCTTGCAACAACGGCACAGCCTTCTTGTCCACTGGTCCACACTGCGCGCATCAACACCAAAAGGCGTCGATCGCGCAAGCGAGGCGATTTCGCCTCGCTGGAAGCAATGTGCAGCTTAGAGCTGGACCTTGTCAAATGCCTTGCCGTCGATGCCGAGGGCTTCGAGGTCGGCGCGGGCGGGCTTGCGATGTGCGCGAACTGCGGCCGAAACCGAAAGTGCTGCACCGAGAACGGCGAAAGTTTCACCGAAGAAGTGACGCGATGTCTTAGCAACCTGACGCATTTTTTCTCTCCATCTTTGATGCCCAGATAATGGGCATTCCGTCGCCGCTCTACAACGCCTGATGCAGCAGGGAAGCCATGCAGCTTTGCTCGCGCTCGTTTGGATATCAGTCAATTCATTTTTGCATGGCTCGAGAGCTTGAGCGGTATATTTGCGCAGGGCGTCGAGCCGGGCGGGTTGAACGAGCCGGATAATTTGTTATGCCGGGATGCTGAGCGCGACGAAGAGGTGGATGGAATGACGGTCACGATTTACGGTATCAAGAACTGCGATACGATGAAAAAGGCCAGAAGTTGGCTTGAAGCCAATGGCGTAGACTATTCCTTTCATGACTACAAGGCCGCCGGCATCGACCGCGCTCATCTTGAGGCATGGTGCGACGCCGCAGGCTGGGAAACCGTCCTGAACCGGGCTGGCACGACGTTCAAAAAACTGGACGACGCGAAGAAGGCCGATCTTTCCCGGGAGAAAGCCATCGCATTGATGGTGGAGCAGCCCTCCATGATCAAGCGACCGGTGCTGGAGACGCGGGGCAAGATCACGGTCGGCTTCAAGCCGGACACTTATCAGGCCCTTTTTGCGTAAGCAGATTTATCCATGTCGAAAACAACCCGCGCCACGCAAGTGTTGACGAAGGCCGGCATCGCCTTCACCACTGTCACCTATGACTACGACCCGACTGCCGATCGCATCGGTTTGCAGGCGGCGGCAGCGATTGGCGAGCCGCCCCATCTGGTGCTGAAGACGCTGATGGCTGAGCTCGATGGCAAGCCGGTCTGCGTTGTGGTTCCTTCGGATCGGGAAGTGAGCATGAAGAAGCTCGCGACCGCCTTCGGAGGCAAATCGGCCAGCATGATGAAGCCCGCCGAAGCGGAACGGGCAACCGGCTACCACGTCGGCGGTATCAGCCCTTTCGGGCAGAAGAAGCAGGTGCCGACAGCCATCGAATCCACTGCCATGGGCCATGATTACGTCTACATGAATGGTGGGCAGCGCGGCTTGCAACTGCGGCTTTCCCCGCGCGACGCGCAGACGGCATTGAACGCGATCGCCGCGCCGCTGGTCGCCGATTGAAGCGCGAGAGGCAGCGTTGAAAGCATTTGGCTTTCAGTTGGAATGGGCTATGGTCGGCGCCTCCGAATGAAATAGACGAAGGCAGATCATGACTGTTTCTCCCATCGATTCCGTCAAACTCGAAAAACTGGCCGAAGTCGCCATCAAGGTCGGCCTGCAATTGCAGAAGGATCAGGATCTGGTGATCACCGCGCCGCTGGCAGCCCTGCCGCTGGTGCGTTTTCTGACCAAACACGCCTATATGGCCGGTGGCGGGCTGGTCACCACCTTCTATTCCGATGAAGAAACCACGCTTGCCCGCTATCGCCACGCGAGCGACGCCAATTTTGACCGGGCTTCCGGCTGGCTCTATGAAGGCATGGCAAAAGCCTACGCCAATGGCGCAGCGCGGCTGGCGATTGCCGGCGACAATCCGATGCTGCTGGCCGAACAGGATCCGGCCAAGGTGGCGCGCGCCAACAAGGCCAATTCCACCGCCTACAAGCCGGCGCTGGAGAAGATTTCCAACTTCGACATCAACTGGAACATCATCTCTTATCCAAACCCGTCCTGGGCAAAGCAGGTCTTCCCCGATGTATCAGAAGACGACGCTGTCCGCAGGCTCGCTGATGCCATTTTCGCCGCATCGCGCGTGGATGTGGCCGATCCGGTTACAGCCTGGGCGCAGCATAACGCCAATCTTGCCAAGCGGTCGGCGTGGCTCAATGGCGAGCGTTTTTCGGCACTGCGTTTCACCGGTCCGGGCACGGATGTCACGATCGGGCTTGCGGACGGGCATGAATGGCACGGCGGCGCTTCGGTCGCCAAAAACGGCGTAACCTGCAACCCGAATATTCCCACTGAAGAGGTCTTCACGACGCCGCACGCGTTGCGCGTGGATGGTTATGTTTCCAGCACGAAACCCCTTTCGCATCAGGGTACGCTGATCGACGATATCCAGGTAAAGTTCGAAGCTGGCCGCATCGTCGAAGCCAAGGCTTCGAAGGGCGAAGCCGTATTGAACAAGGTCCTCGACACTGACGAAGGCGCGCGGCGCCTGGGTGAAGTGGCGCTGGTGCCGCATTCCTCGCCGATTTCGGCAAGCGGCATCCTTTTCTACAACACGCTGTTCGATGAAAATGCCTCATGTCACATCGCGCTTGGCCAGTGCTACTCGAAATGCTTCCTTAACGGTGCTTCGCTGTCGCAAGAGCAGATCAAGGCACAGGGCGGCAATTCCAGCTTGATCCATATCGACTGGATGATCGGTTCCGACAAGGTGGACATTGACGGCGTGAAGCCGGATGGCTCCACGGTTCCTGTCATGCGCAAGGGCGAATGGGCGTGACGGCTATTTCGGCAACTGGCTGCGCTGGCTGAGCCAGATGCTGAAAAGCACGGCCATGAAGCCGGCGATCTGCGCTGGCGTGAGGCTTTGACCGAGCGCCAGCCAGCCGAGCAGCGTTGCCACAACAGGACTCAAGAATCCGAGCGAGGCTGCCGCTGAAGGTTCGATGCGGGCTAGCCCACGAAACCAAAGAACATAGGTGAGTGCCGCACCGATGAGCCCAAGATAGGCGATTCCGAGAATATTAGTCGCTGATGGCGTCGGCAGTGCCGGCTCCAGAAGATAGGCGAGCGGTAAAAGAAGAATGCCGCCTGCGGTCAGTTGCCATGCGGTGAAGGTGAGGTTCGAGACCGGCGGGCGCCATTTGCGGGTCAGTACTGTTCCGAAGGCCATGGAGACGGCACCCGCAAGGCCTGCGGCAATGCCGATGCCATCGAGCACCGCCCCCGGCGTCAAGACGAGTAGCGCGACACCGGCGATACCGAGAACACCGGCGGCGATGGCCAGCGGTCGGATTTGGGTTGCGAGAAACAGTCGCGAAAGGCCGATCACAATGAGAGGCTGGACCGCGCCCACGGTTGCCGCAACGCCGCCCGGCAATCGATAGGCCGAAACGAACAGCATCGCCCAGAAAAACGCAAAATTCAGCGCGCCGAGAACGAAGCTGCGGTGCCACCAGATACCCTTCGGCAGCCTGCGGACGATCAGCAGCAGCAGGATGCCGGCCGGCAAAGCGCGCAGCATGGCGACATGCAGTGGATATCCCTGCGGCAGGAATTCCGTCGTGACGAAGTAGGTCGTGCCCCAGATGACGGGGGCAAGCGCGGTAACCAGCACGTCAGCTGCAAAAGTCGAATTTGTCTTCATTTCAAGAATCTCTATATCAAGATAAAATGAGTTTAATGGAATTTGTCTTGACGTCAAGATACCTCTCGCTATGCATAGGCGATGAGCAAGAATCCACCTGATCACGTCGACCATATTCTCGCACAATGGCGCAGGGAGCGACCCGATCTCGATGTCGGGCCCATGGGCTTGCTTGGCCGTCTACACCGGCTGAGCACGCACCTCGGCCGCGAGGTTGAGGCGGTGCTCTTGAAGCACGGCCTCTCCTCCTCCGCCTTCGACGTGCTGGCGACCTTACGGCGCGCGGGCTCACCCTATCGGCTCTCTCCCGGCGATCTGCTGTCCATGACCATGGTCAGTTCCGGCACCATGACAAACCGGATTGACCAGCTTGAGAAAGCAGGGATGGTGGAGCGTATCCACAATCCACAGGACCGGCGCAGCGTCTTGATATCGCTGACGGAACGGGGCTTTTGCGTGGTGGAGGCGGCGGTCGCGGCGCATGTCGAAAACCAGCATCGGCTTGTCGCCTGTCTCACCGAAGAAGAACGAACGACTTTAGACGGGCTGTTGAAGCGGTTCCTGCAGGGGGTCGAGGAGTAATATGAAGCGTCACCGCCGGCCCCGCGGCAAGGGGTCTGCGGCGCTTGTTTCCTGAAGAAGAATCCTGTAAGCATTTTTCAAGAAACCTGTACGACAGGTTGGAGGAAGAATGTTAAATCCAATTGCGCATGAGGCCGGTCTTGTCAGCAGCACGATCGGCGCGATCACCCGCCACATCAGAGAGAACGAACTGGCGCCCGGCGCAAAGCTGCCGAGTGAACTTTCGCTCTCGCAACAGCTTGGCGTCTCGCGCACTGTCGTCCGCGAGGCTTTCCGATCGCTTTCGGCGATGCGGCTCATCGATGTCAGCGCCGGCAAGCGCGCCACAGTGGCCACGCTGGATCATGGCGCGATGTCGTTGATGTTCGAACATGGCATTCACACCGAGCAGATCAACATCCAGCAGATCTATGACGTACGCCGCACGATCGAAGTTCGCACCGTGACCCTTGCGGCGCTACGACGCACGGATGCAGAAGCGCTCATCATTCTGGAACATGCCAAGGCCATGGAGAGTGATTTTGGGAAGAACGACAAGGTCATGGAGCATGATCTGGCGTTCCATCTGGCAATCGCCAAGGCTTCCAAGAACCCTGTTTTCGAACTCATTCTTGGCGCGTTCCAGAACGTGACGCGTCAGACCTGGCCGATCGGCTGGAAAAGCCGCACATCCGACGCGCAGCGCCACGCCGCCGGTGAGCTACACATCGCCATCGGACAGGCCATTGCCGCGGGCGATCCGCAAACGGCCTCGACGCTGATGGCGCGGCATTTCGATGAAAGCGTGCACGCGCTTCTGGCGGCTGGCATCGCCTGATTTCTCAAACCCAGTTCCAGACGGAACACGACCTGCCTCTGGAGGAGACACTTCATGAAAATCACCAAACTTGAGACCGTTCGTGTGGCGGAACGGGCCAACCTGCTTTGGGTTCTGGTCCACACGGATGAGGGGATCACCGGATTAGGCGAAACCTTCTATGGCGCGGAGACCGTCGAGGCCTATGTGCACGAATACATCGCGCCGCGCGTGATCGGCCGCGACCCGCTGCAGATCGACCTTCTCGCGCAAGACCTTGTGGGCTATCTCGGTTTTCGCTCATCCGGCGCAGAAGTGCGCGGCAACTCCGCCTTTGACATCGCCCTCTGGGATATTTTCGGCAAGGCCACCAACCAGCCCATAGCCCAGCTGCTCGGTGGTTTCAGCCGCAGGGAAATCCGGACTTACAATACCTGTGCGGGCACCGAATATATCAAGAAGGCGACCGGGCAGCAGACGGCCAATTACGGCCTTTCCGGTGGCAAGGACTATGATGACCTGAATGGCTTCCTGCACCGCGCGGACGAACTTGCGCACTCGCTACTTGAGGATGGCATCACGGCCATGAAGATCTGGCCCTTCGACGCGGCGGCGGAAAAGACACGCGGGCAATATATCTCGATGCCGGACCTGAAAAGCGCGCTGGAGCCTTTCGAAAAAATCCGCAAGGCGGTGGGCGATAAGATGGATATCATGGTGGAGTTTCACTCCATGTGGCAGCTTCTGCCCGCCATGCAGATCGCCAAGGCGCTGACCCCCTACCAGACTTTCTGGCACGAAGACCCGATCAAGATGGACAGCCTTTCCAGCCTGACGCGATATGCCGCCGTTTCGCCCGCACCGATTTCGGCATCGGAAACGCTCGGCTCCCGCTGGGCCTTCCGTGATCTCCTGGAAACGGGCGCTGCCGGTGTTGTCATGCTTGACATCAGCTGGTGCGGCGGGCTTTCGGAAGCACGCAAGATCGCCTCCATGGCGGAAGCCTGGCATCTGCCGGTCGCCCCGCATGATTGCACCGGGCCGGTGGTGCTCTGTGCCTCCACTCACCTGTCGCTCAACGCGCCGAATGCGCTGGTGCAGGAAAGCGTGCGCGCCTTCTACAAGACTTGGTATCGTGATCTCGTCACGGCCTTGCCGGAAGTGAAAAACGGCATGATAACGGTGCCGCCGGGCGCCGGGCTCGGCATGGAACTGCATCCCGACATCGAGAAGAGCTTCACCGTCAGCCGCCGTTTTTCGGATGCGGCTTCGATCTGATCAGAACAGGCTGCCCTGGTTGCCCGGGTCCGAAGAAGCTGGCTTGACCGGCTTCTTTTTCGGCGCGGCGGTGGCATCCGGGGAAGATGTGCCTTCTCCGGTTGTGATCGCCGAGACGCGGCCATCGGAAAATTCCATCGATACCACGGCACCGGAAGCAATGGCCGCAGCGCGGGTCAAAGGGCGGTTCTCCTCATCGCGGATGACAGCATAGCCGCGCTTGAGCACGTTTTTATACGAGAGCGATTGCAGGATACGGTCATGGGCGGCAAGGCCGGACCGGTTTTGCGCCATCCGATGCAACACGGCAGTATCGGCCCGGCGTGACGCCGTGGCAAGGCGCTCCTTTTGCCGCTCAACTTGGCCGAGCAGCCTGGCGGGTAGCGAGCGCAGGGATGAGTCGAAGGAATCGACACGCCCTTTTCCCTGCAGCAGCCGGCGTTCCACCAGCGTCTCCGCCCTGTGCATGCGCTCGGTGATCCTCTGCCTGTGGTGCTTGAGGCCATTCAACAGGGTTTCCGGTCTCAGTCCCGAGGCCGAACGCTCGAATGTCCGCCGCTTGTTCAGCGTCGTCAACTCCAGTCCACGCCCAAGACCACTCGCAGCCTCGTCGAACCGGCGGCGCGGCAAGGCGAGAAGCTGATCGAGCGACGGTAGCGCCCGCACCAGGGCGCGCACGCCTTGCCGGCGATTGTCCATCTGCCGCGAGACAGAGCCGGAAAGGCGGGCAGCGAGGCCGGAAAGCTGCGCCTCGAGTTCCGCCCGCACAGGCACCGCCATTTCGGCGGCTCCCGTCGGCGTCGGCGCACGGACATCGGCGGCGTAATCGATCAGGGTGGTATCGGTCTCATGTCCGACGGCGGAAATCAGCGGAATTTCGCTTTCCGCTGCGGCGCGCACGACGATCTCATCGTTGAAGCTCCAGAGGTCTTCCAGACTGCCGCCACCACGCGCAACGATCAGCACATCAGGCCGTGCGATCTCGCCACCGGGCTGAAGCGCATTGAAACCGCGAATGGCGTTCGCCACCTCCTCGCCCGAACCTTCTCCCTGCACCTTGACCGGCCAGACAAGCACATGAACGGGAAAGCGATCCGAAATGCGATGGAGAATATCGCGGATCACCGCGCCCGTCGGCGAGGTGACGACGCCAATGACGTGTGGCATGAACGGCAGCCGGCGCTTGCGGGCCGGGTCGAACAGTCCCTCGGCCGCCAGTCGACGGCGCCGGTCTTCGAGAAGCGCCATCAAAGCGCCGGCACCGGCCGGTTCAAGGCTTTCGATAACGATCTGATATTTCGAGGAGCCTGGGAAGGTCGTGACCTTGCCCGTCGCGATCACTTCCATGCCCTCTTCCGGGCGGAACTTCAGCCGAGAGAAGGTTCCTTTCCAGATCACGGCATCGATGCGGGCGCGATCGTCCTTCAGCGAGAAATAGGCGTGGCCGGACGAATGTGGCCCGCGATAACCAGAAATCTCGCCACGCACACGCACCTGATCGAAGGCCGTTTCCACCGTTCGCTTGATGGAACCCGACAGTTCGGACACCGAAAACTCGGCAAGATTGCTCAATGCGGCGTGGGAGAAAATATCGCTCATGCTTGCTTTTATCGAAAATGGCTCGATTCGGAAATGCCGGGGAAAGCTCGCACCGATTTTAACGGCGGTGAAACCATATCCTCAACTACAGAGTTAGGAAAACGGGAGTTGGAGGTAAAAACAAGGGTTCGTTAGGGAAGACAGCGTTAGGTCTGTTCCCGGCCCGGCAACCAAAGAGGAGGCGGCACCATGATTTTTCTCACCGCCACAGTGCTCGGCATCGCTGCCGTTGCATTACGTTCGGTCTTCAGCATCGTGTTCATCTGCATGATGATTATCGGAGCCTACGGCGTCGCGATCGCGCTTTCGTCCGGTGCTGTTCCGCTGATGTCTCTGCTTCAGGCGCTCGCGGGTTATAATTTCGGCGTCGTTGGCGTCGTCATCAGCCTTCTGGTACTGCAGCGCCCGCGGTCCACCCCGCCAACTCTCTAAAAGACCACGGCCTTGAGGCTTCGTTCCGTTGCACTCAGCGAGATTTGCGGTCTGGCGGCCGATATAGCCATCACCTGTCTGCTCATTTTCTTTCTCACGGTCGACCCGATCGCTGCGCGTTTGCCGGGGGCGGTGTCCGGGCTTGCAACAAGCTGGCGGCTGAACCGCTCAATGAGTGGCGCGCCAGGCGCCTTTCCGGCCAATGCCGTCACCCTCATTTCCCGCATTGTGAGCGTCGGACTTTTCTCGCTGCTGCAATGGCGCAACCCGCTGATCCAGCCGGTCGTGCCACTTGCCTTTTCTGCGCTCGCAGCTCTGGTCCTCGCATGCTGCGGCCATTGGCGGCTTCAGAAACTGCGTCGGGCAAAGGGCTAAACCGTTTCCCAGCCCTCCTTATCCGCAGCGCGATAAATCGCATCGATGAAAAGCTGGTTGTTTTTGGAGCTTTCCAGCGTGACAACCTCTCCTTCACCCCTTACTGCGCGGGCAAAGGCCTCCGCTTCCAGCTTGTACTGGCGGCTATCCTGAAACCTGAAGATTTGCGACTGGTTGTGGGCCTGATTGGTCAGCTCGACTTCTTCCGCACCCCAGCGGTTTGCATTAAACGGCGATTTGACTTCGATGTAACCGTCCGTGCCGTGGAAAACCATCAGCTGGCGGGCGGCAAGCTGCGTTGCAAGATAAAAACTGAGTTCGAAGCTGCCGAAATCCGCCCGCACACTGGAATAGATATCGGTGCCGAACTCTCTGTCACGCTCCACGGAGGCCTGCACGCGCTTGGGTTCTTCACCGGTGACGAAGCGGGTCACGATCGTCGGATAAACGCCGATATCCGGCAAGGCGCCGCCGCCGAGTTCGGGAATGTTGCGCATATTCTGAGGATCGCGGTTGAAGTAGCTGAAAGCGCCCTGCACATGTTTCAGCGTTCCGATCGCGCCCGAAGAAAGCAATGCTTTCACCTTGGCCCAGACCGGCGCATAGGTCACCATGAAGGCTTCCGAGATGATGACACCGTTGCGGTCCCGCGCAGCGATAAGCGTGTCGATTTCCTGCGCTTTCAAAGCAATGGGCTTTTCGCAGAGAACATGTTTGCCCGCATCGGCGGCCTTGATCGTCCATTCGACGTGCTGCGACGTTGGAAGTGGAATGTAAACCGCGTCGATGACATCGGACGCCAGCATTTCTTCGTAGGAGCCGAAAGCGTGGGGCGCGGAGAACCGATCTGCGACCGCGCGGGCCCTCGAAAGATCACGACTGGCGATGGCGCTGACCACACAGTTCTCAGCATCCTGTATCGCGGGGATGACGTGGTCCTGAGCGATCTTCGCCGTTGAGATGATTCCGAAGCGCAGCATTTAGTCCTCCCGATCTGACATATGCCGGAAACTTATCATTGTCATGCCGAGTGGCAACCCGTTGCTTCAAGATTAGAGAGGTGATGGCTGGATGTGTCCGCTCTTTGTCAGGAAGGTTTCTTTTTTTCCGGGCTTTCATGACGAATTATGCTATGCATCAAGGTAACGGAGAAACATGAAATGTCCTCTTCCCATACAGCCCTAATGGTCATCGATGTGCAGGAATCCTTTCGGCACGCTCCGTATTTCGAGGATAGCGAATTGGCCGCCTATCTCGAGAAACAACAGGCGCTGATTGACGGCGCCAAAGCCGCTGGCATTGCCATTGTCCAGATATTTCATGTTGATGGCGACAGAGCATTTTCGAGCGACAGCGGCTTTATTCGGCCGCTGGAAGGTGTGCGGATTTCCCCTGACGTGACCTTCCGCAAAAACCGGCATTCTGCCTTTGTGGGAACCGGTCTCGAAATCTGGCTGACGCAGAGGGGCATCAACCGGCTGATTATCTCCGGGATCCGTACCGAACAATGCTGCGAGACCACCACCCGACATGCGTCCGATCTCGGTTACGCCGTCGATTACGTCACCGAAGCAACGCTGACTTTCCCGATGACACATGCATCAGGCACTGTTTTCAGCCCGGATGACATCCGTCAGCGCACCGAGCTGGTACTGGCCGGTCGCTTCGCACGGATCGTTGGCGTCGATGACGTGCTGGCGACGATGAAAGAGGCGGCCTGATGAATAAGGGCGACACGCGCGTTGTTCCTTTTTTAACGCTCGTGCCGCCGCATGCGCTTCTGCTGGACATTGCCGGTCCACTGGAGGTGGTTCGTTACGCCAATGCAGAGCAGCAGGATATCCACTTTGAGTGTCGGTACATCGCCGCAAGGAACGAACAACAATCCTCCATCGGCCTTCAGCTTTCCGCACTGGAGACCCTGCCGGCGGCGCTGCCGGAAAACGCTTTCCTTCTGATCTCCGGCAGCACATCCGGCTTCGACGATGATCCGCAGACGCGACGGGAGCGGCGGGCCCTGGCAGCCTGGCTTCATGCGGCGGTGCGTGCCGACACGACCGTTATCTCCATCTGCTCCGGTGCCCTGCTGGCGGGAGAGGCGGGGCTTTTCGACGGGCGAACCTGCACGACCCATGCCGATTGTATCGAAAGCCTGCGACGCATCGCGCCCTTGGCGCAGGTGGCGGAAAATCGTCTTTTCGTGGAGGATGGCAGGCGTTTCTCGAGCGCCGGTATTTCCACCGGTATCGACCTGATGCTGCATGTGATTTCCGGGATGACATCGCCTGCCGTCGCGGCGCGGATTGCCAAGACAATGGTGGTTTATCTCAGGCGCAGCGGCAACGACGCGCAAATCTCCCCCTGGTTGACGGGCCGCAACCACATCCATCCCGCCATTCACCGGGTCCAGGACCGTGTCATGGCCGAGCCGGCGAAGGACTGGTCGCTCGAAGCTCTGGCCGATATTGCTGCACTGAGCGAAAGGCACCTCTCCCGTCTCTTTCGCGACCGTACCGGTCTCAGCGTGATCGACTACGTCAACCTGATGAGGGTCAATCTGGCCCGAGATATTCTCGCCAATAGTCGTCTGGACATGGAGACCGTCGCAGAACGGGCAGGCTTTGCATCTGCACGGCATCTGCGCCGCGTGTGGCAGCAGCACAATCATTTACCTCCCAGCCATTATCGCGGTCTCCAAAGGTGAGTTTCCAACCTCACGGCTGCCTGATGAATGCCATCAAATGAATTCAATGGTTATGCCGGCGGCCAGTTGGTACCCTGTCGCCAGGATAGCAACAGGAGTATTCCCGTGGAAAAACGAAGCCTTGGCCGCACAGGCCTCTCCATCGCCCCGATCGTCTTTGGCGGTAACGTGTTCGGCTGGACAGCGGATGAGAAGACCTCCTTTGCCCTGCTCGATGCCTTTTTCGATGCCGGGTTCAACGCCATCGATACGGCGGATGTCTACTCCGCCTGGGTGGACGGGCATGTGGGTGGCGAGTCGGAGGCGATTATCGGCAAGTGGCTGAAGCAGTCCTCCGTTAAGCGGGAGGATGCAGTGATCGTCACCAAGGTCGGTTTCGACAATCGCGGTCAGAAGACCGGGCTGAGCGCCAAATGGATCGCAGAGGCCGTCGATGCTTCGCTCAAGCGGCTTCAGACCGATTACATCGACCTTTACCTAGCCCATAAGCCTGACGCCGACGTGCCGCTGGAGGAAACGCTTGCCGCCTTCGCCAAGTTGAAGGAGCAGGGGAAAATCCGCGCCATCGGCTGCTCCAACTATTCCGCAAACCAGCTCCAGGAGGCTCTTGATGTGGCTGCCAGGAACAATCTGCCGCGTTACGATGTGCTGCAGCCGGAATATAATCTCTACAACCGGGCAGATTTCGAAGGCCCATTAGCAGATCTTTGTGTGAAACAAGAGATCGGCGTGATCAATTATTATAGCCTCGCCGCCGGGTTCCTCACCGGAAAATACCGTGCCAAGGCAGATACGGAAGGCGTTGCCCGCAGCTATCGCGTGGCTGACTACGTCAATGCCCGCGGCCTCGCCGTTCTCGGCGCAATGGATGCCGTCGCGGTGCAGACCGGGGCAAAGCTCGCCGACATCGCGCTAGCCTGGCTGCTGCGCAAGAAGGCCGTAACAGCGCCGATCGCCAGCGCCACCAGCCTGTCGCAGCTTGAAAGCTTCAAACGCGCCGTCGAGCTGAAACTGACCGACGAGATGATGGCGCTTCTCGACAAGGCGGGGGCGTAAGATGGATCTTGGAATTCGCGATGCCGCTCCGTCGGACCGGGCGGAGTGGCTGCGGCTGTGGAATGACTATCTCGCCTTTTATGAGGTCGATCTCGCCGCCGACGTGACCGAATATACCTGGGAACGCATCCTCGATCCCGCGTCCCGCGTCTCCATGCGCGTGGCGATGCTGGGTGAGCGCATGGCGGGCTTTGCCATTTACCACTTCCACGATTCCACTTGGGTGAAGACACCTGACTGCTATCTTGAGGATTTGTATGTCGATGGCGACATCCGCGGCAAGGGCGCGGGGCGGGCATTGATGGATGATCTGATCACTATCTGTAAGAAAATGGGCTGGTCGCGTCTTTACTGGAATACCGGCGAGGACAATCACCGGGCCCAGAAGCTCTATGACAGTTACGTGAAAAGCGACGGTCACATCCGCTACCGCATCACCTTCTGATCAACTCCGGAAACGGAAGAAATCCACGAAAGCCCTCAGCGCCGGACGCATCTGCCGGCGAGAAGGGTAGTAGATATAAAATCCGTCAAAGGGCGCACACCATTCGTCCAGCACGCGGATGAGCCGGCCTTGCCTGATATCGTCTTCGACGCGCTGCTCGAAAACGAAGGCAAGTCCTGCTCCATCGATTGCCGCCCTTCGGATAAGGCTCTGGTCCGACAAAATAAGCGGCCCCTGCACATCCACAACGAGCGGCTTGCCGTCTTTTTCCAGCTCCCAGCGATAGATGAGGCCGCTTGCAAACCGCCGGCGTATGCAGCGATGCCGGATGAGGTCCCTCGGATCATGCGGTGGCGGGTTATCAGCGAAATAAGAAGGGGAACCGACGATAGCCCCGCGCCATTCACCGCTCGCTTTCACCGCGATCATGTCTGCATCAAGATGCTCCCCGAGACGAAGACCGGCATCGAAACCCTTCGCGACGATATCTTCGAAGCGATCATCGGTCGAAATCTCGAGAGAGATTTCGGGATAGAGCCGTAGGAACTCCCCCAGTCTGGGTACGATAAGGTCTTCGGCGGCAAGCCTCGGTAACGTAATACGCAAGGGGCCGGCCGGTCTGCCGCCCTGTTCGGCCAAGGTATCGATGACGGCGTCAATGTCGGCAAGGGCGGGGCCTAAGGTTTCAAGAAGGCGCTTTCCCTCCTCTGTCGGAGAAACGCTGCGGGTGGTACGGTGAAGCAGCCGCAAGCCGAGGCTGGCCTCCAGTGAGGAAACCGCGTGGCTGACGGCGGAGGGGGCGATACCGAGTTCGGCCGCGGCCTTGCGAAAGCTGCGGCCTTCCGCAACGGCGGAAAGAACGGCCAATTGGGAGAGCTGTACGCGATTCATTGTTCTAAATTATAGAACAACCCGCACGGATTTGCAGCGATTATTTTCGCCGCCGTCATTCGCTATGTTTCGATCACGCCCTGATGACGGGCGATTCCTGATGGAAGGACGAACTGATGAGAAGCAGAACCCTTGGAAACAATCTGACCGTTTCGGCACTTGGTCTTGGGTGCATGGGAATGACCCATGCCTACAGCCCGACAGGTGATGAAAACAGCGCGATCGCGACGCTTCATCGCGCCGTTGATCTCGGCGTTACTTTTTTCGATACGGCGGAGGTTTATGGGCCTTACACGAATGAAGTTCTCGTCGGCAAGGGGCTGAAGCCCTATCGCGACAAGGTGGTGATTGCCACCAAGTTTGGTTTCAAGATCGATGGTAGCAAACCGGCCGGGCAGATGATGGTAGGGACAGACGGTCGGCCGGAAAATGTCCGCGCTGTCGCCGAAGCGTCTCTCAAGCGTCTCGACGTTGACGCCATCGACCTCTTTTATCAGCACCGCGTCGATCCCGATGTGCCGATCGAAGAAACGGTCGGAGCGATGGCCGAACTGGTGAAACAAGGCAAGGTAAAGCATCTCGGCCTCTCCGAAGCCAGTGCAGAAACGCTTCGCAAGGCCCATGCCACCCACCCGATTGCCGCGATTCAGAGCGAATATTCGCTGTGGACCCGCGACCCGGAAGAAAATGGCGTGCTGGATACCTGCCGTGAGCTCGGCATCGGTTTCGTCCCCTTCAGCCCTCTTGGGCGCGGTGCGCTGACCGGAGCGCTGAAATCGCTGGATGGACTCGCAGCCGATGATTTCCGGCGCGGCTTGCCGCGTTTCCAAGGCGAAAACTTCGACGCCAATCTAGCGCTGGTCAAGCTTCTGGAAGACATGGCGGCAGAAAAAGGCGTGACTGCCGGGCAACTGGCATTGGCCTGGGTGTTGGCGCAGGGGGATTTCATCGTGCCGATCCCCGGCACCACGAAGATTGCCAATCTTGAGAAAAACGTCGCGGCGGCGGACGTATCCCTGACACGGCAAGAAGTCGAAAACCTCGGTTCGTTGCTGGCTCCGTCGAAGGTAGCGGGCAAACGATACCCTGAGCGCATGTCACAGATGGCCAACCGTTAAAAAAAGCCGCGGTGGTTGCCGCGGCTTTTTTCAATCTGTTTCGGATGTCAGGCGCGCAGAACGCCGCCTGTCGATTTTTCGACATTGCCGACGATCTTTGCCGTGAGCGCTTCGAAATCCTCATCCGTCGGCGTTTTATCGATCGGCTGAATCTGGACTTCGATGGCGACCGACTTGCGATTTTCTCCGAGCGATGCTCCCTCGAAAATATCGAAGACGTTGACCCCCGTGATCAGCTTGCGGTCGGCGCTTGTCGCCGCCTTGATGATGGCAGCCGCCTCGACCGATTTCTCAACCACGAAAGCGAAGTCGCGCTTCACCGCCTGGAACGGCGAAAGCTCGAGCGCCGGCTTGGTGCGGGTCGCCTTCTTTTTCGGCTCCTGCATAGCGTCGATATAGATCTCAAAACCGCAATAGGCGCCGGATATATCCAGCTCGGACAGCGTTTTCGGATGGAACTCACCGAAATAGCCGAGCACAACTTTCGGACCCATCTTGATGGTGCCGGAGCGGCCTGGGTGATACCAGTCGGGCGCCCCTGCTTCGATCTGGACATTGGCCATGGGTAGACCGCAGGCCTCAAGCACAGCCAGTGCATCGGCCTTGGCGTCATAGACGTCAACCGGCTTGCCACCGCCCTTGGCCGCATTCGACCACATGCGGCCGCTGCCCGCGAGCGAAGCCGTGCCGCGGCGAACACCACCGGCAACACGGCGCTGCGTATCGGGCGTATCGCCCTCATAGGTGCCGGAGACCTCGAAGATCGCGACGTCACCATAACCCTTGTCGGCATTGCGCTGGGCAGCGGTGAGAAGACCGGGCAGAAGCGAGGGCCGCATATCAGACATATCGGCCGCGATGGGGTTTGCGAGTTTGAGCGCCGGTGAACCGCCGCCGAACAGCTTTGCCTGCGCTTCTGGAATGAAGGACCAGGTGACAGCCTCAAGCATGCCGCGGCTTGCCAGCGCCCGGCGCGCGGTGCGGGTGCGGATCTGCAGCGTGGTCAGGATACGACCATTGACGGCGCCGAGGCTTTCCAGTGGCTCCGGCTTGATATTGTCGACGCCATGGATGCGCATGACTTCTTCGACCAGATCGGCCTTGCCATCGACATCCGGCCGCCAGGAGGGCACGGTAACGGAGACCCGTTCGCCGGTTCCCTCGACACCAAAACCCAGACCCTTGAGAATGGCGAGGCTCTCTTCAGCCGAGACTTCGAGGCCTGTCAGGCGCTTCACTTCCGCAAGCGGGAAGTCGACGACTTTGGGTTCGTAGCCCTTGTAACCAACGACCCTGGCTTCGCCGGGAACGCCGCCGCAGAGCTCGAGAACCAGTTCGGTGGTGCGCTCCAGGCCCGGAACCATATATTCCGGATCGACGCCCCGCTCGAAACGATAACGCGCATCGGTGATGATGCCGAGGGAGCGTCCGGTCTTGGCGATATTGATGGGATCCCAGAGTGCGGATTCAATCAGCACGTCGACGGTGTTTTCATCGCAGCCTGAATGTTCGCCACCCATAACGCCGCCGATGGATTCGAGGCCGTTTTCGTCGGCGATGACGACATTGTTCGGGCCGAGCTTATATTCACGCTGGTCGAGCGCGAGGATCGTCTCGCCCTCTACCGCACGGCGCACGGTGAGATCGCCTTTAACCTTCGCGGCGTCGAAGACATGCATCGGCCGGCCCTGATCGAAGGTCATGTAGTTGGTGATATCAACAAGCGCATTGATTGGGCGCAGGCCGATCGCCAGAAGACGCTGCTGCATCCACTTGGGGCTGGGGCCATTCTTCACGCCGCGCACGATGCGTAGCGAGAAGCCGGGGCAGAGCGCGGGATCGTCCAGATCCAGCTTCACGTCGACGGGCGTTGCGCCTTCCACCTTGAAGGAGGGTGCGGGCTTCGTCTTCAGCTTGCCGAGACCGGAGGCCGCGAGATCGCGCGCAATGCCGTAGATGGAGGTGCAGTCCGGACGGTTCGGCGTCAGGTTGATCTCGATGACGGGATCGTCCAAGCCGGCATAGCTGGCAAAGGACGTACCGACAGGTGCATCATCAGGCAGATCGATGATGCCGTCGTGATCGTCGGATATGTTCAGCTCCTTTTCGGAGCACATCATGCCATGGCTTTCGACGCCGCGAATCTTCCCGACAGCGAGCGTCACATCGATGCCCGGAACATAGGTGCCGGGACGTGCCAGCGCACCAACGAGGCCCGCGCGCGCATTCGGTGCACCGCAGACGATCTGCACCGGCTTGCCGTCACCGGCATCCACCATCAGCACCTTCAGGCGGTCTGCCTCGGGGTGCTTTTCAGCGGAAACCACCTTGGCAATGACGAAGGGCTTGTAGGCCGCCTTGTCGTCAACGTCTTCGACCTCAAGGCCAATCGCCGTCAACCGCTCGCAAATCTCGTCCAGCGTCGCATCCGTATCGAGATGGTCTTTGAGCCAGGAAAGAGTGAATTTCATTCGTCTTGTCTCGCACTTAACTATAGGCACAAGGCCACATTGCGTTTCTATGCAGCCTTCTGCGGCGCTTTGGCGCCTGGCGCCTTCCAGCCGAGCAGCATTGATTTTACGGAAACACCCTCATCCATGTCTGGCCACCACACCCCGGAGAATTGTAGCTCCACGTGGGCGCGTTGTTTGGACGAAGCTTTTTCCAGAAATGGATACCACCATAGCGGGGCCCGAATTTGCCGACCATCTGCGAGCGTCACATAGACGAAGCTGGCATCGCATTCGGCTGCCACGGGCATCATGTCTTCGGTTTCAAACTCCAAAGAACTCATTCCACTTCTCCATCCAGCCGTCGCGATTTTCATCGACTTTCGAAAGAAATTCGGCCACTTCGCGACTATTGTAGCCGTGATTATAAGCCATTTCCATGCTCAGAAGCCAGACTTTGGCGGAGCACTTGTCCTTGATAATATGAATATGGGGCGGTTCCGGTCCGTCCGAAGCGTAGAACCGGAACTTGTAACCATGCCATATTAGCAAAGTCGGCATACTAGCTACTGAGGCCTCCGAACAGCGTCGGCATGTCGAGCGGCCGGAAGCCGTAATGGGTCATCCAGCGGACATCGGCGTTGAAGAAGTCACGCAGGTCAGGCATGCCGTATTTCAGCATGGCGATGCGGTCGAGCCCCATGCCCCAGGCAAAGCCCTGATATTCGTCCGGGTCCAGCCCGCCGGCACGCAGGACGTTCGGGTGCACCATGCCGCAGCCGAGGATTTCCATCCAGTCCTTGCCTTCGCCGAACTTGACGATAGGGCCGGAACGATCACACTGGATGTCCACTTCGAAGCTTGGCTCCGTGAAGGGAAAGAAGGACGGGCGGAAGCGCATGACGACGCTGTCGACCTCGAAGAAGGTCTTGCAGAACTCCTCGAGAATCCAGCGCAGATTGCCCACATGCGCCTTCTTGTCGATGACAAGCCCCTCGACCTGATGGAACATGGGCGAATGGGTGGCGTCGGAATCCTGGCGATAGGTCTTGCCGGGAATGACGATGCGGATCGGCGGCTTCTGGCTCTCCATGGTGCGGACCTGCACCGGCGAGGTGTGCGTGCGCAGCACCTTGCGCTCACCCTTTTCATTCGGTGGCAAGAAGAAGGTGTCGTGCATTTCGCGGGCGGGATGGCCTTCCGGGAAGTTCAGAGCCGTGAAGTTGTAATAATCTGTCTCGATATCGGGGCCTTCCGCAATCGAAAAACCCATATCCGCAAATATCGCGGTGATTTCATCGACGATCTGGCTGATCGGATGAATGCGGCCGCGCTCCGTCGGTGACTGACGGACCGGCAGGCTGACATCGACGGTTTCCGCCTTCAGGCGCGCAGCGATGGCAGCATCCTTCAGCGCATTCTTGCGCTCGCCGATCAGATCGGTAATCTCGGTCTTCAGTTGATTGATGGCGGCACCACGGGTCTGGCGCTCTTCCGGGCTCATGCTGCCAAGCGTCTTCAGAAGCTCCGAAACCGAGCCCTTCTTGCCGAGCGCGGAAACACGGACGGCCTCGATGGCCGGCTCATCGGCAGCGGCGGCGATTTCCGACACCAGTTGCGATTTCAAGATATCAAGTTCAGTCATCTTTTCCTGCCTTGCCGGTTTTTCTAACAGCGGCGTCGGTGTTCACAGCATTCATCAGATAGTCGGTCGCCATGATAAAGCGTCGCAGATCACTACCCATCCGCACGCGCCCGATCAACCGGGCAAGCGGTAAAAAACGCCCGAGAATTCGGGTCAGGCGGCTTAATTCGTCGACTGCCCGCGGCGGGGCGTTTTCGAGCCACCGCGAAAAAGCGGCGTTACGGGTTCCGTCGGCTTCACAGGCACGAGTGGCGACCTGCAAAAACAGCAGCCAGATATCGCGGGCCTGCGCTGTCGCAAGCGGCATCACATCCTGGGGCCGCTCCTCGAAATCCATGAAGCCAACCCGGCCATCGGCCAGAAAGAAGTCGCGGACATGCGGGCGGCCGTGGCAGAGGCCTGCAGCATGCAACTCCCCGAGCGCTTCCGCAGATTTGACCAAAAGGGCGTCATGCTCATGGGGATCGGACGCCTTCAGCGCATCCATTCGCTCCATCAGCGTCGGCCCCACGTCGCCCAGCACCACGGCCGTGCGGGATGAGTAGATCAGCGGCGGAACGGGGAAGCCGCATTGCTGGAACTGCTGCAAGGTTTCCAGTTCCCGCCGCATGAGGCCTGCGCCGTCAAGCGGCTCCGACGGGCGAAGGAAGGCATAGGGCAATAGCTTCGACAGCAGCTTCTGCATCTTCATCCACCAGGTCACCCGCTCCGTGCCCTGCCGTTTTATCCAGACTGTGAGCTGCGAGAGTTCGAGCTTCTGGATACGGCGGTCACTGTTCAGCAAAACGCGCATCAGCGCCGCGATATCGGCATCGTCAAGATGAACGTAAAAACCCTCGGCCTTTTCAGCCTCATTTGCAGTCAACAGCATTTCCATCCACCAGACGATTTTCGGGGCAGATGGGCTGGATACTCCATTTTTTCTAATTTCCTAAATTAAAAACACGGACTGAATGGACAGGGGGCCGCGAGAGTTGAAAAACGAAAAACCCGCGCCGGTTTCCCGACGCGGGTTCGAATGACAACAGATTGTCCGCGCCGTAATTACTTGACGGCGGTTTCAAACTCGTTGGTGGTACCAGCATCCTTGAGGTACTCAAGTGCCTTCTTCGCTGCTTCAACGAGCGCGCCGAATGCTGCCGGCTCATGGATGGCCATGTCGGACAGAACCTTGCGGTCGACTTCGATGCCAGCCTTGTTCAGGCCGTCGATGAAGCGGCCGTAGGTCAGGCCGAATTCGCGAACAGCAGCGTTGATACGCTGGATCCACAGAGCGCGGAAGTTGCGCTTGTTGACCTTGCGGTCGCGGTAAGCGTACTGCTTGGAACGATCCACGGCAGCCTTTGCTGCGCGGATGGTGTTCTTGCGGCGGCCGTAGAAGCCCTTGGCTGCCTTGAGTGTCTTGGTGTGCTTGGCGCGGGAAGTTACGCCACGTTTTACGCGTGCCATGTCATGATCTCCTTAAAGTGTCCAAAAGTGCGGAAAAGTCTCAGAGACCGTTCGGCAGGTAGTTCTTGACGACCTTCTTGCCGTCAGCTTCGGCGAGAACCATGGTTCCACGCGCGTCGCGAATGAACTTGTTGGTACGCTTGATCATGCCGTGGCGCTTGCCGGCGGCGGCTGCAACGACCTTGCCGGTCGCGGTGATCTTGAACCGCTTCTTTGCAGCGGACTTCGTCTTCATCTTGGGCATTTTGCTACTCCGTTTTTGTATCGAAAAAGGCAGACGAGGCCTATTTCAAGCTATTCAGGAACGGCCACGGCATGCCCTGCCGGACCGTTCGGACGCGCGCTTATAACCGCAGTCGGCCAAAAGCGCAACGGGGAATGAAAATTTCCCCTCGCGGATCAGATATGCGCCTGTGATCGGGGCACGTCAGACTTATTTCGGGGCAAGAACCATCATCATCTGACGGCCTTCCAGCTTCGGCTCGGCCTCCACCTTGGCAATCGCCTGGGTGTCTTCCTTCACCTGAAGGAGAAGTTTCATGCCGAGTTCCTGGTGGGCCATTTCGCGGCCGCGGAACTTCAGCGTTACCTTCACCTTGTCACCTTCGTCAAAGAAACGGTTCATCGCCTTCATCTTCACGTCATAGTCATGCGTGTCGATGTTGGGGCGCATCTTGATTTCTTTGACTTCGACGATCTTCTGTTTCTTGCGCGCTTCAGCGGCCTTTTTCTGGGTCGAGTATTTAAGCTTGCCGAGATCGAGGATCTTGCATACCGGCGGCTCTGCGTTCGGCGAAATCTCGACGAGATCGAGACCGGCCTCTTCCGCCATTTTCAAAGCCTGATCCGTCGGCATGCTACCGAGGTTCTGGCCCTCTTCATCGATAAGCTGAACTCTGGGAACCCGAATTTCCCGGTTGGAGCGCGGCCCCTCCTTGACGGGGGCATCGGCTTTGAAAGGTCTGCGAATGGTCGTATTCTCCTGATCTGTTTCTGGATCACGTCAGCAAAAAACAGCTTGTTTAGTACAAGCGGCGGAAATGTCGTTATTGCTGTGGCGAAGTCAATAGCATATCTGGCCGAAAAGATCACCTGTTGTCACGGTTTTTGCAAAATACCGCCGTTATGGCACCAAAATCAGGAGAATTGCATATACATGACCGATCAAGCCGTTGAATTCCTGTCCGTAGGCCCCGACAATGACTGCCGCGACATCGCTTTCCTCCATCGGCAGGCGACGTCAGTCGAGACCGCGCCGACAATAGTCTGGCTGGGTGGCTATCGCTCCGACATGACGGGAACCAAGGCGGTCGAGCTCGATCGTTTCGCGGCTGAGAACGGGCTTGCCTGCCTGCGGCTGGACTATTCCGGTCACGGCGCCTCCGGCGGCGACTTCAGGAAGGGCACGATCTCGCGGTGGCTGGACGAGGCACTTGCTGTCGTTCGGGCGAAGGCCCCGTCCCGTGTCGTGCTCGTCGGCTCATCTATGGGAGGATGGATTGCCTTGCGCATGGTTGAAGAGTTGCGCAAGGCGGGTGGCGCACCTACCGTGGCGGGTCTTGTCCTGATCGCGCCGGCTCCCGATTTCACACAGGAACTGATCGAGCCCAGCCTTTCGGAGGCCGAGCGGCTTTCTCTCTCGGAAAAGGGGTATTTTGAGGAGCATTCGGAATATAGCCCCGAACCGAACATCTTCACCCGCGCGCTGATGGAGGATGGAAAGCAGAACCGCGTCTTACGGGGGATCATCACCACGGGGTGCCCGGTTCACATTCTGCAGGGCATGCGGGATCCCGATGTGCCGTATCAGCACGCTCTAAAATTGCTGGAACACCTTCCATCTGACGACGTCGTCCTGACGCTCATCCGCGACGGCGACCACCGGCTGTCGCGTCCACAGGATATAGATCGAATGCTCGCGGCGGTGAAATCCCTTGCAATATAGGCATTTCCGCAACGGTCTTAACCATATTCAGCGAGTCTTGAGCGCGGCCGTTTGCTAATGATTGACTCGCACCCCCGATCCCTCTTAACTTTTCATTAAGAATTTAAGGGACGGGTTTCATGATGAACGCACCGCTGGCGCGTGCGCTGCTGTTTGCAGTTGCCGCCGGGCTAATGACTGCTGCCTCCGCCACCGCGGAAACCAAGGGAAGCCCCTCCATGGTGACGGGCGGGATTACGTCCCAGCCGATCGGCCATTACGAGTTCTGTCAGAAATATGCCGACGAGTGCAATATTCGCAGCAAGGTGACGCCGCCACCGCGCGTCACCGACTATGGCTGGAATGTCATTCGCGAGGTCAATACGACGGTCAATACCACCATCGTGGCGATGACCGACATGGAAATCTACGGCAAGGACGAAGTCTGGGAATATCCGACGACGGCCGGCGACTGCGAAGATTTCGTACTGCTGAAGCGCAAGAAGCTGGTCGAACGCGGCTTTTCCGTCGCCGATCTGCTGATAACGGTGGTGCGCAAGCCTGACGGTGAGGGGCACGCCGTACTGACGCTTCGCACGACGGATGGCGATTACATTCTCGACAATCTTACCAACGACGTGAAGCTCTGGACCGATACCAACTACACCTATCTGAAGCGACAGGCGTCCTTCAATACCGGCCGCTGGGTCTCCATCGAAGACGGTCGCGACGTTCTGGTCGGCGCGTTGCGCTGATCACGGAAGAGGCCGATCTGACAAAAAAGCCCGCGTTTCCGACGCGGGCATTTTGTTTTCGATTGATGTCTTTATGATCAGGCAGCCGGAAGCGCGGCAACCTTTGGCATTTCCGTATCGAGACCAAGCAGGAAGTTGATCTGCGGACGGGCCTTGACGAGATCGTCGATCGAATATTCCGTCAGGACGTCGAAGAATGCATTCAGCGCCTTGCGCAATGCCGAGTTCAGGCCGCAGCTATCCACGAGCGGACATTCAACGGCACCGTCCTCGAAGCACTCGGCCATGGCGAAGCTGTCTTCGGTGACCTTCACGACGTCGAACAGGCTGATCTTCTCGGCCGGTTTGCCAAGGCGGACACCGCCATTGCGGCCACGCACGGTCTCAACCAGGCCAGCCTTGTTCAGCGGCTGCAGGATTTTGAACAGGAACAGTTCCGACACGCCGTAGGCTCTTGCGATCTCTGGAATTCGGCTGAGCTTGCCTTCATTTGCGGCGCAATACATCAACATGCGAACGGCATAGTTGGTCTGTTTGGTCAAACGCATGCTGGTCTCCTAACTCTCAATGTGGAGTTATATAGTCTCTTTTTCAGTTTAGAACAATTCCAGAAACCGAAAAAACTGGCTTCTATTCGAGATTTCTCAAACAGCCTTGTTGACCGCCCGCATGATTCATGAACAAACAAGTCAAGAATCGGAATGTAATGGAGGCATTCACAATGGCAAGCCTGAAATCCTGCTTTTCCGCTGCCGTTTTCTCAGGGATGACACTGTTTTCCTGCGCGCCTGCCGCCTGGGCAGAGGGCGAAGTTAACGTCTATTCCTATCGCCAACCTGAATTGATCCAGCCGCTTCTCGATGCCTTTACGAAGGAAACGGGGATCGAGACAAACGTCCTGTTTCTCGACAAAGGTCTGGTGGAGCGTATTCAGGCAGAGGGTGTCAACTCTCCCGCGGATGTGCTTCTGACGGTCGATATCGCTCGCCTTGTTGAGGCGAAAGAAGGCAAGGTCACCCAGCCTGTCCTCAATGATCCCGTGATCGAAAAGGACATTCCAGCGAATCTGCGGGACCCCGACGGCGAATGGTTTGGGCTGACGACGCGTGGCCGGGTCGTCTACGCTTCGAGGGAACGGGTGACCCAGAAGGAGATCACCTATGAGGAGCTTGCCGATCCGAAGTGGAAAGGCAAGATCTGCATTCGTGATGGCCAGCACTCCTATAATATTGCTCTGATCGCCTCCATGATCGCCCATCACGGCGTCGATTACACCCGCACATGGCTGACCGGCCTGAAGAACAATCTCGCCCGCAAGCCTGATGGAACCGACCGCAGCCAGGCGAAATCGATCTTTTCCGGCGAATGCGATATTGCGCTCGGCAATACCTATTATGTCGGCCTGATGCTGACCAATGATCGCGAGCCGGAAGAGCAGGAATGGGCTCGCTCCGTGCGCGTGATCTTCCCCAATGCGGGCGATCGCGGGACGCATGTGAATATCTCGGGCATGTCGCTGACGAAATATGCGCCCAATAAGGACAATGCGCTGAAGCTGATGGAATTTCTCGCCTCCAGGCAAGCGCAGGAAATTTACGCCAAGCAGGTCTTCGAATACCCAGTGCTGCCCGGCGCAGAGCCTTCAGATGTGGTGAAAGGCTTCGGCCCGATCAACCCCGATAAGCTGCCACTGACGGACATTGCCGCCCATCGCAAGGAGGCTTCTGAGTTGGTGGATGAGGTCGGCTTCAACGACGGCCCGACCAACTGATTTTGCGAAGACTGGATTGCAAAAGCCCCGCCGTGAAAACACAGCGGGGCATCTTTTGGCTTATCGACTGGCTTACTTCATCGTCGGCATGACGAATTCCGCACCCGACTTGATGCCGGATGGCCAGCGTGAGGTGATCGTTTTGGTCTTCGTCCAGAACTTGATCGAATCCGTGCCATGCTGGTTGAGATCACCGAAGCTCGAAGCCTTCCAGCCGCCGAAGGAGTGGTAGGCAAGCGGAACAGGGATCGGAACGTTGATGCCGATCATGCCGATATTGACGCGGCTTGCGAAATCGCGGGCCGCATCGCCGTCACGGGTAAAAATGGCGACTCCGTTGCCATATTCATGCTTCATCGGCAGTTCCAGCGCCTCTTCATAGTTTTTGGCGCGAACGACCGACAGAACCGGTCCGAAGATTTCGGTCTTGTAGATGTCCATGTCGGGCGTGACGTGGTCGAACAGGCAGCCACCGACGAAATAGCCGTCTTCATAGCCCTGCAGCTTGAAGTCGCGGCCGTCGACCAGAAGCTTTGCGCCCTGCTCGACACCGCTGTCGATCAGGCCCTTGACGCGGGTCTGCGCTTCCTTGGTGACGAGCGGCCCCATATCGGCCTTGTCGTCCGTATAGGGACCGATCTTCAATGCCTCGATCTGCGGAATGAGTTTTTCAACGAGGCGATTTGCCGTCTCTTCGCCGACCGGAACCGCAACGGAAACAGCCATGCAGCGCTCGCCGGCCGAACCGTAACCGGCGCCCATCAGCGCGTTTACAGCCTGATCGAGATCGGCATCCGGCATGATGATCATGTGGTTCTTCGCGCCGCCGAAGCATTGCGCGCGCTTGCCGTTCATGGCGGCGGTGCCATAGACATAGCGTGCGATCGGCGTCGAACCGACGAAGGAGACCGCGCCGATATCGGGATCGGTGAGGATGGCATCGACAGCGCCCTTGTCGCCGTTGACGACGTTGAGGATGCCAGCCGGAAGACCGGCTTCGATCATCAGTTCGGCAAGGCGGATCGGCAGCGACGGATCGCGCTCGGAGGGCTTGAGGATAAAGGCGTTGCCGCAGGCGATCGCCGGCGCAAACATCCACATCGGGATCATGCCGGGGAAGTTGAACGGGGTGATGCCCGCGCCGATGCCGACCGGCTGGCGGATCGAATACATGTCAATCGCAGGGCCGGCGCCTTCCGTGAATTCGCCCTTCTGCAGATGCGGAATGCCGCAGACGAATTCGCAAACTTCGAGGCCACGGACGATGTCGCCCTTGGAATCCTCAACGGTCTTGCCATGTTCGCTGGAAAGCAGAACGGCCAACTCATTCATGTCGCGGTTCAGAAGTTCGACGAATTTGAAGAAAACGCGCGCACGGCGTTGCGGATTGGTGGCGGCCCATTTGGGCTGTGCCGCCTTTGCGCTTTCAACAGCAGCGCGAAGCTCTGCATCGCTCGCAAGCGCAACGGTCGCCTGCACTTCGCCGGTGGCGGGGTTATAGACATTGGATGTGCGGCCGCTGGTGCCCGCCACATGCTTGCCGTTTATGAAATGACCGATTTCCTTCATGGGTGTTCCTCCAGAATAAGATGGCGCAGCATTACCTTTCGAATTGCACAAATCAATCGCCTCAAATAAGCATCCATTGTGCAAAAATACGTATAATAGGCTCCTCATGAACTGGGATGATGTGCGTTTGTTTCTAAGCGTGGCGCGGAGCGGCCAGTTTCTCTCCGCCGCCAGAAAGCTTGGCCTCAATCATGCGACCCTCAGCCGACGTATCTCCGCGCTTGAAGCGGCGATCGGTACGCAGCTGTTTTTGCGAAGCACCAATGGCTGCGAACTGACGGAGGAAGGGCAGCGGCTGCTTGTGGCGGCTGAGCGCATGGAAACCGAAATGCTGGGCGCCCAAGCCAATCTGGGTCGGGTTGATGCTGCCGTGGCCGGAACGGTTCGCATCGGCGCGCCTGACGGTCTCGGCGTATCCTTCCTCGCGCCAAGGCTTGGCAGGCTGACGGCCCGTTATCCCGAGCTCAAAATCCAGCTCGTGCCGGTGCCACGCTCTTTCTCCCTGTCGCAGCGCGAGGCCGATATCGCCATCACCATCGAGCGACCGGAACAGGGCAGGCTGATGTTTTCGAAGCTCACGGATTACTCGCTTGGGCTGTATGGTTCGGCGGATTATCTGGCTGAATACGGGACGCCTGATGAAGTCGAGGCGCTAAAGCGCCACCGCCGGATCGGTTATGTCGAGGATCTGATCTTCTCCCCTTCACTGAACTTTACCGGCGAGATCATGCGCGACTGGGACGCGGCCTTCGAAATTTCGAGCGCCACCGGCCAGACCGAGGCGGTACGTTCAGGCGCAGGTATCGGCATACTGCACAATTACATTGCTGGCCAGTATTCGGAACTTCGGCGAATCCTGCCTGAGATCAGCATTAACCGATCCTACTGGACGGCCTATCATGAATCGGCCCGACAGCTTGTTCGCGTCCGCACGGTCGTTGATTTTCTTCAGGAACTCGTCGCTGACGAACGGCGGATCTTCGCTTGAGGCCTATTAGTAATATTATTTGCGCCAAGGGGCGTTTCCGGGCTTGACAATGGGCCGCCCGGTGGACGACCAATGCAGCTATTGGGAGAAATCGGAATCTGACATGTCGACTATGATGAAGAAGCTATCGCCGACTGGCCTCGGCGTGGCCGTAATGCTGCTTGGAATGCTGCTTTTTGCGTTGAATGACGCCATGGGGAAATGGCTCGTGTCGACTTACAGCCAGGGTCAGGTCATCCTGATCAGAAGCGCTGCGGCGCTTGTCATTCTCGTTCCGATCGTCTGGAGGGGCGGCGTTTCCCGACTCGTAAAAATCGAGCGGCCCGGCCTTCAGGCGGCGCGTGTTTTCTTCTCCACCGCCGAGCTTTTCTGTTTCTACTTCGCCGTCGCCGCCTTGCCGCTGGCTGACGTCATGACCTACTGGCTAGCCGCGCCAATCTACGTTGCCGCGCTGTCGCCATTTCTGCTTGGCGAAAAGGTTGGCTGGCGTCGCTGGACGGCCATTGCCATCGGTTTCGTCGGTGTTCTCATCGCTCTGAAGCCTAGCTCGGCAAGCCTCACCTCCGCGGCACTCTTTTCCATTCTCGGCAGTGCCGCTTTCGCCTTCATGATGCTGTCCGGCCGGCAATTGCGCAACACACCGGATACGGTACTGGCATTCTGGCAGATCATTGGCGCGGGTCTGGCAGGTATCGTCGCGGTACTGGTAACACCGGCCGGATGGTTGCCGGTACAGTCCGGCTTTGATCTGGCATTTCTTGGCCTGCTGGGCGTTGTGGCCATGGCGGCCCATGTGCTCGTCAACCGGGCGCTCAAACTTGCCGACGCCGCGACGGTCGCGCCGCTGCAATATACGCTGCTGCTTTGGGCTGTCATTTTCGGCTGGCTGTTTTTCGGTGACGTGCCGCAGACGAGCATCGTTATCGGTGCCGGCCTGATTGTTCTTTCCGGCCTTTACATCTTCTTCCGCGAAAACGCCCTCAAACGACGCCGCGATACGGCGGCGGGACTGGCGGCGGAGCAGGTTTGATCGTCGCCGTCAGCCAAGCTCACAATCACGGGACTTGACGACGGCGTGATCTTCAGTGAGTAAGAAGGGGCCCTGCGATGATTTGTCTCGCATGGGCAGAGGAAACAAAGGTGCCGGGCCCCTCTGGCGAGAGTTTTACGGCGCTCTCGTGATGTCGGTACCGCCTGCAAAATTGGCCGGCGGATTAAAAACTATGAAAAACCTGAATGTGCTTCGCGCGCGTGCTTTCTGCGTGCGGCCGGACGCCCTGCGTCGGCCCGCGACCGTCCTCGTCATGAATGGTGACCGGACATGAGCGCCGCCCAGAAAACCACGCTCTCCTACTTCAAGTGGGCGTTTATCGTCACTGTCGTCGGTCTGATCCTCGGCGGCTATCTTGGCTGGGAAATGACCGGCACGGTCGGCGGCACGGCCACGATCTTCTTCATCTGCGTCGTTCTGGCGGTGCTGGAAATTTCTCTTTCCTTCGACAATGCCATCGTCAATGCCAACAAGCTGAAGGACATGACGCCAGTCTGGCAGCATCGCTTCCTGACCTGGGGTATTTTGATTGCCGTTTTTGGCATGCGTATCGTCTTTCCGCTGCTGATCGTTGTCGTCGCCGCGAATGTCGGCCCCTGGACGGCGATCGTCATGGCAGCCACCCAGCCGGAACGTTATGCGGAAATCATGCGTGACGCTCACTTGCCGATCGCGGCATTTGGCGGCACCTTCCTGATGATGGTCGGTCTCAACTTCTTCTTCGACCATGAGAAGGACGTGCATTGGGTGCGCTGGATCGAGGAAAAGGCTGCGACCTATTCTTCCGTCAAGGGCATTGAAATCGCTTTCGTACTTGTCGTGATGCTGATCTTTTCCCGCATCATCGGCGCCAGCGAAAATCCTGAACTTGGTCCGGTCGCGGCCAATACCTTCTTCCATTCCGCGATCTGGGGTCTGTTGACCTTCCTTCTGGTGGAAGTGGTCGGCGGCATTCTCGATCGCAGCCAGGAAATGCTGGAAGGGGCGGCAAAGGGCGGCTTCGGTGCGTTTCTTTATCTCGAAGTACTGGATGCCAGCTTCTCCTTCGATGGCGTAATCGGCGCTTTCGCACTGACGCAGAATCTTTTCATCATCGCTATCGGCCTCGGCATCGGCGCCATGTATGTGCGCTCCATGACCATCATGCTGGTGGAGAAGGGGACGCTTGCCGAATACCGCTATCTGGAACACGGCGCCTTCTATGCGATCCTGATCCTGTCCGTCATCATGTACGTGCAGACAATGGTTCATATCCCCGAGGTCATTACCGGCCTTGGCGGCGCGACCCTGATCGGCATCTCGCTGTGGTCATCCATCCGTTATAACCGGCAACAGAGTGCCGGTGCTGCGGATGCGGCACGCGGCGCGGAAATCTGATCCGAACTATCGATGCCTTCCGCTGTTGCGGCGGAAGGCAGTATTTAAGCATTGAACCGCTTTTTGCCTGTTTTCACCGCATTTTGAATATTGTGCAAAATTTCGCCGCGCAGCGATAATGCGGCTAACAGACTGTTTTTACAAGCTATTCCTCCCTAAAGTAAAACTGGCACACTTCCTGCTTCTTGCTTGCTAAGTCCAGAGGGGACGCATGGCTCGAAAACGGGTCAACAAACCGCCGCGCCGCGCGATCTTCGGGTCTGCGCCGTGCGGCGGTTCTGTTTGTGCGGTATGGTTCTTGAGTTTTTCGTTCGGTTGAATGAAAACGGTGGCATAACGACTGGAGGGGGCAAGGCTTGCCTGCACATTTGTCGCCAACCGAGGCCCTTGGGCTCTGGCACCGCGTCTCCACGGCGCAGGTCATTGACGATCAGCCGGATTTGACCTTGCGTCAGACCGCCATCCTGCTGCAAATTTACCTTGTCACGCCGCCACACACCGTCAGAGGGCTTGCCGCGATCTTCGGGGTTACAAAGCCGGTCATCACGCGGGCGCTCGACAGTCTGGGGGCGCTCGGTTTGGTCGATCGGGTTCGCGATGAGCGCGACAGGCGCAACGTCGTGATAAAACGCACCGTTGCCGGTGCGCTTTATCTGGAAAAATTCGGCGATCTGATTATTGATCAGGCACGCAAGATCTAACTTTTGGATGCTATCATGATGCTCGACCGCCGCCTCAACGTCTTCCGCCCCGACCTCGCTGATGAAAAATTGCAGGGTGTCGTCAAGGCCGACCGTTTCGTCAGCGGTTCGCCCGCGCAGATCACCGCAGCGGTCATCGGCCTGCGGCCCAATCCCGATCTCGCGACCGGCATCGACACGGAGCTTCTCTGCGGCGAGACGGTGCGCGTTTTCGACAGGGCTGATGGCTGGGCCTGGGTGCAGGCGGATGTCGATGGCTACGCAGGTTATGTGCCGGAAGCGTCTCTCGGCGACGTTACTGTAGCCACGCATCAGATCGTCGCGCCGCGCACCTTCCTTTATCCCTCCGCCGAGTTGCGCAAGCCGCCCGTCGCTGCACTCTCCATGGGTAGCCTCGTTCGCATCGTCGGTGAGGCGGAGACGCGGGGCACCCGTTATTTTATGACCGAAAAAGGCGAAGGTATCATCGCCGCCCATTGCCGGGCGGTGGATGCAGCGCTTGACGACGACTATGTGGCGGTGGCGCTGCGCTTTATCGAAACACCTTATCTCTGGGGCGGTCGCTCCGGCTTCGGGATCGATTGTTCCGGCCTCGTGCAGTTGTCCATGGCGATGACGGGCCGCCGCGTTCTGCGCGACACCGATATGCAGGTAAAGTCTCTGGGCGTTGAAATCGAGCGCGACGAATTGCGGCGCGGTGATCTCGTCTTCTGGAAGGGCCATGTCGGCCTGATGGAAAACGAGGAAACGCTGCTACACGCTAACGGCCACACGATGAATGTCGCGCGCGAAAACCTCGATGCGGCCATTGAGCGCATCGGTTGGCTTTACGACAGGCCGACGGCTTTCCGCCGCCTGGAAGGCTGAGGGTGGTCCTCACGAAATTGTGGCCGCAACGCCTTTGTGTGGACCTTCCCGACAGCCTACATCAATAGAGTGATGGCACGGGACCGGTATCGATGAAGACAAGAACGGCAATACGATTGGCAGCGATCTTCTCGGTTGCACTCTGGGGCGTATCCGCTGAGGCACAGACCGTGTTTCAGAATGGTTTCGCCCCGGCGCCGGACGCCTATGTCAATCTGCCCGGTGTGAAGGATCCGAAGACGCTGCAGCCGAAAGTACGCTATACGTGCCATAGCGAACTGGGCGTAACGGGATATGCACGCGGGCCCTATCGCACTGTCTTTGGCAGCCGCGGGCTTCCCGTTCAGGGTTATCGCTGCACCGACGAGAACGGCATTTCCAGCTTCGGCGGCAAAAATCCCGTCTCCAAGGACTGGTATCCAGGCATCAACCCGGTTGATCCAACCTTCTGAACCGGTTTCACTCCCTAACCTCTGCACAGAACATCGGTCACCGGCAGGCGGCCATCAATTGCCGTTGCCAGTGCTCTGGACTTGTTGTTGCTTTTTCAGATAAATCTTTGGCATGACAGGTTCGCGCCTGCCGGGTGGGAGTGACATCGGCCAGTTCCGTGCGTGGCCGATATTGGGGAATGCAAGTATGACGAAGACCGATATAGCCACCCGCGTCCACAATCATACCTGGAAACTAGACCCGATCGTCCGCAGCCTGATCGATACGGACTTCTACAAGCTTCTGATGCTGCAGATGATCTGGAAGCTTTATCCGGAGGTCGATGCGACTTTTTCGCTGATCAACCGCACGAAAACCGTGCGGCTGGCGGAAGAGATCGACGAGATGGAATTGCGCGAACAGCTCGATCACGCACGCACCCTTCGCCTCTCCAAGAAGGAGAATATCTGGCTCGCGGGTAACACCTTTTACGGCCGCTCGCAGATTTTCGAGCCTGAATTCCTCTCCTGGCTGTCCAGCTATCAATTGCCGGAATACGAGCTTTTCAAGCGTGATGGGCAATATGAGCTGAATTTCCACGGCCGCTGGATGGATACGACGCTGTGGGAAATCCCGGCGCTCGCCATCATCAACGAGCTGCGTTCGCGCAGCGCCATGCGTTCGCTCGGATATTTCACGCTCGATGTCCTCTATGCCCGCGCAAAGGCCAAGATGTGGGAGAAGGTGGAACGGCTGCGGGAACTTCCCGGGCTGCGCATCTCCGATTTCGGGACCCGTCGCCGCCACAGCTTTCTTTGGCAGCGCTGGTGCGTCGAGGCGTTGAAAGAAGGCATCGGCCCAGCCTTTACCGGTACGAGCAACGTCCTGCTCGCCATGGATTCCGATCTGGAAGCCGTCGGTACGAACGCCCATGAGCTGCCGATGGTGGTTGCGGCACTCGCCCAGACGGATGAGGAGCTCGCTGCTGCCCCCTATCAGGTTCTGAAGGACTGGAACCGGCTCTATGGCGGCAACCTGTTGATCGTGCTGCCGGATGCGTTTGGCACCGCTGCATTTCTGCGCAATGCCCCGGAATGGGTGGCAGACTGGACCGGTTTCCGTCCTGATAGCGCGCCGCCGATCGAGGGCGGTGAAAAGATCATCGAGTGGTGGCAGAAGATGGGCCGCGACCCGCGCAAGAAAATGCTGATCTTCTCCGACGGTCTGGATGTCGACGCCATCATCGACACCTACAGGCACTTCGAAGGCCGGGTTCGCATGAGCTTTGGCTGGGGCACGAACCTCACCAACGATTTTGCCGGCTGTGCGCCCAAAACCATTGCCAGCCTCAAGCCGATTTCCATCGTCTGTAAGGTCAGCGACGCCAACGGCCGCCCCGCGGTGAAGCTCTCGGACAATCCGCAGAAGGCAACCGGAGACCCGGCCGAGGTGCAGCGCTATCTCAAGTTCTTCGGCCAGGAAGATCACAAGGAACAAAAAGTTCTGGTTTGACGCTTTCGCTGGAGGGCAAACGCAGCGGACAGTCGATGCCTCGCGTCGCGATCGGACGCTCCTGATTTGGAAGCGCCCGACAAAGCGTGGATAGGATTACTTCGCGAAGTGTTGCGTGATGTATCGGAAGAGCGCTCGAATGCCCTGTGCCTCACCGCCGATCGATGAGTGGTGCCGCTCGCT
Organism: Agrobacterium sp. DKPNP3; assembly: GCF_052686535.1. Taxonomy (NCBI): domain Bacteria; kingdom Pseudomonadati; phylum Pseudomonadota; class Alphaproteobacteria; order Hyphomicrobiales; family Rhizobiaceae; genus Agrobacterium; species Agrobacterium sp. DKPNP3. Next base: position 46,676 of record NZ_JBQYSN010000001.1, read on the forward strand.
GAGCGACCAGCCGTAAATATCGAAATGGGCCCAGCGCTTGGTATTCGTCACGAAGCGCTTCAGGAACAGGGCGGCGGTGATAGATCCGGCCATGCCGCCGGACGGCGCGTTGGTGATATCGGCCGCCCGAGAGCGAATATCCTTGTCGTAACCCATGTAAAGCGGCATGCGCCAGAGCGGATCATCCGTATCGATGCTGGCTTCCGCGATATCATGCGCCAGATCCTCGTCATCCGTATAGAAGGGTGGCAAATCGGGCCCCAGCGCCACACGCGCCGCACCTGTCAGCGTCGCCATGTCGATCATCAGATCAGGCGCATCTTCGTCCGCATAGGCCAGAGCATCCGCCAAAACGAGGCGGCCTTCGGCGTCGGTATTGTCGATCTGCACGGTCAGCCCCTTGCGGCTCTTATAGATATCGCCGGGACGAAAAGCATTCGAAGAGATCGAGTTTTCAACCGCGGGTACGAGCACACGCAGATCGACCGGCAGTTTCGCATCCATGATCATCAGCGCAAGACCAAGAACATTGGCAGCGCCACCCATATCCTTCTTCATTAGCGCCATGGAAGCGGCAGGCTTGATATCGAGACCGCCCGTATCGAAGCACACGCCCTTGCCTACCAGAGTGAGGCGCGGATTGCCCTTCTTGCCCCAGTTCATTTCCAGAAGCCGCGGCGCGCTTTCGCTGGCGCGGCCTACGGCATGGATCAGGGGAAAGTTCTCCTTAAGCAGATCGTCGCCGGTGATGACCTTCACCTTCGCCTTGTAATGGGCGGCAAGCGCGCGGAATGCGATCTCGAGCTCATCCGGCCCCATGTCGTTGGCCGGCACGTTGATGAGGTCGCGCGCCATGAAGACACCGGCTAACACGCGTTTGATCTCACCATCTTCAGCGTCCTGCGGAATGAGAAGCTTTGCCCCGTTTGTCTTGGTGGTCTTGTATTTATCGAAGCGATAGCTGCCGAGGCCGAAACCGAGCGCGAGGCGATTGGCCGTCAGCGGTGCGGTTTCGATATGCCACTCCCCCTCAGGCAGGTCACGCGCCAGCTTGCCGGTAATGAAGGGTATCTCGGAAGGATTGCCACCCAACCCGAGAAGCGCGCCGCCGAGCGATCCGTCGGCGGAGGGGACGAGCAGGATGGCGCCGGCTTCGGCCTTGAAGCCAGCCTTTTTGGCCCAGTCAAGTGCGACGGGGTCGATGGCGCCCTGTTCGATATGGGCCGGCGTCACGGCAAAAACGGGCAACGTGCTGCCGGCCTTCGAGCTGAAAGGGGTAGCACGTTCGATGAACTGATAAGGCGCCATGGGATGTTTCCGTAACTCTCGTGAATCGGTGCGATTAACGCTCTGTTAGGGTTAACAGATTATTGCTTAAGCGAAAGTTGCGTCATGTGAGTCTGTCGTGTGTCGGGCGCAAGATCGATCATTCTTGGGCGGGGGCGCTGCCGTGACTGCATTTTCTTTGGTGACCAAAGCTCAAACAGGACTACGTCGGGGAGCATGTCTCGCGGCACTGGCTGTCGCGATTTCAGGATGCGCAAGCACGAACAAGCCGGATCGCATGTCAACCGGCTCCATCCCTGCCGCCACACGCTCCTATGACCGCATGAACATGGATCAGCTTCGCCAGGCCGAAGAAAGCGCTGGTAAAGCCTATGAACGCAATCCTAAAGACAAATCTGTCGGCATGAACTACGCCAGCGTGCTGATGATGACGGGCAAGAATACGCAGGCGCTCGCCGTGATGCAGCAGATCGCGATCGCCAACCCGGCGGACCGCGAGGTTCTTGCCGCCTACGGCAAGGCGCAGGCCGCAGCCGGCCAGCTGGAGCAGGCGCTCTCAACCATCCAGCGGGCGCAGACCCCCGATCGTCCCGACTGGCGGCTCTACTCCGCCGAAGGCGCCGTGCTCGACCAGCTTGGACGCTCGAACGAGGCTCGTTCCAGATATCGCCAGGCGCTGGACCTCAAGCCCAACGACCCAAGCGTCCTGTCCAATCTCGGCATGTCCTATGTCCTGTCGAGCGATCCGCGCACGGCCGAAACCTATCTGCAATCGGCCATCGCCCAGCCCGGCGCCGACAGCCGCGTCCGCCAGAACCTCGCGCTCGTCGTCGGTCTGCAGGGCCGGTTTGCGGAAGCGGAACGCATCGCGGTGCAGGAACTCTCCGCGCAGCAGGCCCAAGCCAATCTCAGCTATCTGCGGGCAATGCTCTCACAGCAGAATTCCTGGCAGCAGCTGGCGAAGAAGGACCCCAAGACCGCGGGTTGAAACATGGGGTTGCTAAAGCAATCAAACTTATGTTGGCGCCGTCATCGTCATCGTCATCGTCATCGTCATCGTCATCGTCATCGTCAACGGCATCAATGTCAAAACGTGTCCATAACGCGGATGATCGCCGGGCCAAGAATGACGGCAACCAATACCGGCAGGAAAAATATGATCATGGGTACGGTCAATTTAGGCGGTAGCGCTGCCGCCTTTTTTTCTGCTTCATTCATTCGTTCGTCGCGCCCTTCCTGCGCGAGGACGCGAAGGGCCTGGGCGAGCGGCGTACCGTAACGCTCGGCCTGAATCAGAGCTTGCACCACGCTTTTCACCCCTTCCAGCTGGGTGCGTTGACCAAAATTCTCAAGAGCGACACGCCGGTCCTGCAAAAAGGAAAGTTCCGCCGTCGTCAGCATCATTTCTTCCGCAAGCTCAGGAGACTGTTCACCCATTTCCTCGGCAACACGTCGCATGGCAGCCTCCATCGAGACGCCTGATTCGATGCAGATGAGCATCAGATCGAGCGCATCGGGCCAGGCCCGCCTTATCGATGCCTGCCGCTTGTTCATGCGGTTCGAGACATAGATGTTGGGGGCGTAAAAGCCGATATATCCGAACAGCAGCACCGCCATCAGCCGAAATACAAACGCTTTGTCGGCGAGGTTCCCGAGAACAAAAACCCAGGTGAATGCCACGGCCAGGAAGATGAACGGCAGGATGAATCGGGCCGCGAGAAAAGTGTTGAAGGCATTCTGCGAGCGCAGGCCGGCCGCACGCAGTTTGTTCATCGTATTCTGGTCGGCAAGCGCTTCGCGAAGATTGAATTTTTCAACGATGCGCCTGGCGGACTTGTTGTTGTTGCCACGAAGCGATGTCCTGCCGTCACGCGTGGCTGTCGAAAGCCGCTCGCGTTCGCGGCTTCGAATGAACTCCCGTTCCGACGAGACCGCTTTCATGCGCTTGGCGAGGTCTTTTCGCTCCAGAAATGGCATGATCAGCGTGTAAAGCGTCGCAAAGACAGCCAGAGTGACGAGAGCAGCGACGATCGTCTGGGGATTGGTGAGGCTAGAAAGAAGATTTCCTGTCATGCCGCGACCTCAAATATCGAAATTGATCATCTGGCGCATGATGAATATCCCGATCAGCATCCAAAGCCCGGACGCGCCCAGAATGATGTGCCCGCGCAAGTCGGTGAAAAGGATCGAGAGATAGTCCGGCGAGGTGAAATGCACCAGCATCATGACGATGAACGGCAGGGCGCCGATGATAACCGCGGACGCTTTCGCTTCCATCGAAAGGGCGTTCACCTTGGCGCGCATCTTTTTGCGGTCACGCAATACCTTTGAGAGATTGGAAAGCGCTTCCGAAAGGTTGCCGCCCGCCTGGGCTTGAATATTGATGACGGTGCTGAAGAAGCTGACTTCAAACAACGGCATGGTCAGCATCATGCGCTCTATTCCCTGCGGAATACCGATGCCCACCTGTTGTGCGTCGACGACACGCTGGAATTCGGATTTGACGGGTTCCTGGCCATCTGACGCTATAAGCCGAACCGCGTCGTTTAGCGGCAACCCCGATTTGATCGAGCGGCACATGACATCGAGAGCATTGGGAAATTCCGCGAGGAATTTTTTTTGCCGCCGCTTAAGAATGAATGCGAGTGTCCATCGGGGTAGTCCCAGTGCCGCGACGAGTCCGATGAGTAGAGCGATGAGCGGGGACAGGTCATAAAGCAGAGCGATAAGAACAGAAAAGACAGCTGCGCCGATGGTCAGCATATGGAATTTTCGGGCGGAAATACCCAGCCCAGCCTGTACCAGCTTGTCGCGCAGGCTGACATTCTTTGCCTTCTTCGCCTTTTCGTTCTGCTTTTTCTCCATATCGCGCAGGCTGTCCTGCATGGATTTACGCCGCTTGCTGAGTTCCTGCACACGGTCGCGCGCCGCCTTGATATTGGCGTGATCCGTCTCGGCGGCCTTCACACGCTTGAAGCGGCTGCTCGTCTTTTTTTCGACCTCGATCTGCTGAAAGAGAAACGCATAAGCAAAGGCCCCCGCCGAGATGGCGACGAGTATTGCCAGTAATACGATCGTCGGGTCCATGGCCGTCGCTTCCCGTTAGGACATCTTTTCCATTTCATCGAGCGCGGCCGCCAACCGTTTTTCTTCACCGTAATAGCGGGCGCGATCCCAGAAATGGGGCTTGCTGATACCGGTCGAGACATGCCTGCCGATCAGCTTGCCGTTGGCGTCTTCGCCCTCGATCTCGTATCGCATCAGGTCCTGGGTGACGATAACATCGCCTTCCATGCCGATCACCTCGGTGATCTGCGTGATCCGACGTGACCCGTCTCGCAGACGCGCCGCCTGAACGACGACATCGATGGATCCAGAAATGATTTCGCGGACGGTCTTTGCCGGCAGCGTAAAACCGCCCATCGCAATCATCGATTCGATGCGGCTGAGGCATTCGCGCGGGGTATTGGCGTGCAGCGTTCCCATCGAGCCGTCATGACCGGTGTTCATGGCCTGCAGCAGGTCAAAAACCTCCGGTCCGCGAACTTCGCCGACGATGATACGTTCAGGCCGCATACGAAGGCAGTTCTTGACGAGATCGCGCATCGTGATCTCGCCCTCTCCTTCAATGTTCGGCGGCCGTGTCTCGAGCCGCACGACATGCGGCTGTTGCAGCTGCAGTTCGGCGGTGTCTTCGCAGGTGATGACACGTTCGTCCCTGTCGATGAAGCTCGTCAGGCAGTTAAGAAGCGTTGTCTTACCCGAGCCGGTGCCGCCGGAGATGACGACATTGCAGCGGACACGGCCGATGATCTTCAGCAATGTCGCGCCTTCGGGCGTAATCGCTCCAAAGCGCACGAGCTGATCGAGCGTCAGCTTGTCCTTCTTGAATTTTCGGATTGTGAGTGCAGGACCGTCGATGGCAAGCGGCGGAGCAATGACGTTGACGCGCGATCCATCCGGCAGGCGCGCGTCGCAGATCGGGCTCGATTCATCGACACGGCGGCCGACCTGACTGACGATCCGCTGGCAGATGGAAAGCAGCTGCGCATTGTCACGAAAGCGGATATCGGACTCGATGGTCTTTCCACCCACTTCGATAAAGGTCTGGCCGGAACCGTTGACCATGATATCGGCAATGTCGTCGCGTGCGAGAAGCGGCTCCAGCGGACCATAGCCGAGAACGTCGTTGCAGATGTCCTCTAGCAACTCTTCCTGCTCGGCAATCGACATCGCAAAACTTTTGATCGTGATGATGTCGTTGACGATATCGCGAATTTCCTCACGCGCGCTTTCCGCGTCGAGTTTGGCGAGCTGCGAAAGGTCGATGGTATCGATGAGAGCCGAAAACACCTGGCTCTTGGTATTGTAATATTCTTCCGTCCGGGCGCGTTTTCTCTGCGCCGGGGATGCGGTTGCCGGGGCTTGACGCGTCACGGGTTTTTGGCCGGGTTCAAGCGTATCGATTGCCGCGGAACGGGGCTCAGGCGCCATCACCGTCTGCACGGGGACAGGCGCAACAAGATCCGGTTTCGTGCTTCTGACTGGGCCCTCAGGCCCGCGTTTTCCGAACATCGGCGTTTCCGTCTAACAACGCAGGCAAAAGACCTACTTGCGCTTGAGAATATTCTTCAGTTTTTCTAGGCCACCGCGTCTGCTTTTGCGCAGCACCGTGCGGCCAGTGATGGTGTGGGCGATCTGCGAAAACGTCTCTGCCGTCTGGGATTTTTCGTCCAGCTCGCTGATCATACGCCCACTATTGGCAGCGTTTCCGAACAATTGCGCGTCGAAGGGGATGACCGCGATCGGCTCGATCTCCAGGGGTTCGAGGAAGTCCGCGGGTGCGATTTCAGGCCTTTTCGGCATGCCGACCTGATTGAGGATGAGATGCGGTAATTTGTCGTTCGGCCGCAGCTTGATCAGGGCATCGAACAGGTTCTTGGTGTTGCGCAGATTGGCGAGATCCGGAACCGCGGTGATAACGACCTCGTCAGCTTCTGAAAGAACGGCTCTCGTCCAGTCGCACCATTGGTGAGGAAGATCGAGAACCGCGACCGGCGCGGTGCGTTGCAGGACCTCAAGGATCGGCAGGAACGCCTGGCGATCCAGATCGTAGGTCCTGTCGAGAAGCGACGGCGCCGCAAGAAGCGAGAGATGATCGGAACATTTCGTCAGCAGGCGATCAAGGAAAACCTCGTCCAGCCGCTCTGGAGAAAAGACCGCTTCAGCCATCCCCTGCGCGGGATCCTGATCGAAATCGATATTGGCGGTGCCGTAGGCCAGATCCATGTCCGCCAGAATGGTTTCTGTCGAAAAAAGGCTCGATATGCCGAAGGCGCAATTATGCGCGATGGTGGATGAACCAACGCCGCCCTTGGCGCCGATGAAGGCGATATTGCGCCCGAGCGGTTCCGCTTCAGGATCGACAAAAATAGCGGCTATCGACCCGAGCAGGTCGGCCATATTGATTGGCGCAACGAGATATTCGGAAATGCCGTTGCGGATGAGGTCGCGATAAAGTGTGATGTCGTTGTGACGGCCGATGATGATGACGCGTGTGGATGGATCGCAGACCTCAGCCAGTGGGGCAAGGTCATCGAGCAGCGAGGCGGGCGAGCTCGCTGTTTCCAGAACGATGAGATTGGGCGTGGGCGAAGCGGAAAACATGGTGGCCGCCGCGTTGATATCGCCCTTCGTCACCCGCAGGGTAACCTTGCTCATGCGCCGGTCGCTGGACAAGGCATCCATCACGCCCTGCATATTGTCGCTGACGCAGAACGCGTGAACGGAAATCCGCGGCAAGGGCCGCAGCCGATCCATGTCGGACCCGCGCAAGAGCGGTTCGGCTTCCTGTCCGCCACTTGGGTTGATATCGTATTCTACAGCGCTCATTGTCTTTCCTGCCGTGGCGAATTCTGGAGCCGCATCAATTTGTCGTCGCCGTGTTTTTACCCTGGCGGTATGTGTCGATAACAACCGCACGGCGCTCGGCATCGATCGGGCTCATACCGCGCGGGCCAACCAGATCCATCGGGTTTGCAACTTGTGCTGCGAGATTGCTTTGCGAGGCGCAGCCGAAATTGTACCAGTTCTTGTTGGCAAAGGTATTGTCCGAAAGATCTTCGGGCCATTGGCCGCACTGTCCGGTCATGGCAGTAACGGCGACATAGCTCAGGCGGATCGGCGCTGAATCGCCGTTGGGAGAGGCGGCGTAGTGCGTTTGCATGATCTTGCCCGGCGCCACGCCCGCACCGGAAAGAGTGGAGCGGATCTGTTTAGCCATTCGCGATGCCGCGGCGGAATTGGCCGAGCCCGATGGTATTTGAATATTGACGACGCCTGTCGACATGGAAGCATAGTTCTGCGCAAAGCCGCGCACATTGTCAGCCATCGCTGTGGTCAATCGGCTATCACCGCCAGAAACAGGTATATCAAGCGAATGCTCTGCTTCAGAAAGCGTAATGGGGTGGCGGGTGCGATAATCATCGGGAATGGCGTTGGTCGTCATCGGGTCGCGCGCGCAGCCCTGCAGCAGCCCTGCGACAACTGCGACGACAGCCGCAAGACCGATCCGCCGTGCCAGATGGAGGTGAGTGTTTACGTGCATGATGTCACCTGCGCGGGCCAGATTTGCTGCGAAATCGGGTTGGGGATGTGTTGTGCTCGTCTTCATTTGTAGATGAACCCCACGGAGCCTTGGTAGGGCGCTGCCTGAACCTGGTCCTTGCGGCCATAGACCTTGTTGACGCGGTTCATGAAATACATGGCGGCATCGTTTTCTGGATTGAAGTTGTCATCGGGGCGCGCGATCTGGTTACGGGCAACAGGCCGAACCAGATAGGGCGTTGCGATGATCACCAGTTCAGTCTCGTTTCGAATGAAGTCCTTGCTGCGGAAAAGCGTACCGAAAACCGGAATCTTCGACATACCGGGAAGTCCGGACATCGCCTGACGGATGTTATCCTGAACCAGCCCAGCGATGACGATCGACCCACCGGAAGGAAGTTCGACGCTCGTCGACGCCTCACGCTTCCGTAGCGACATGAATGTGGTGCCGGCTATGCCTCGCGTATTGTTTCCGGAGACGACGTTACCTTCATATGTAGGTTCAGAAACATTTGTTTCGACCTTCAGGCTTATGCGCCCAGGAGAGAGCACCACAGGTCTGAAATTGAGCTCGATTCCGTAGTTAACGGTATTTGTTTCACGTCTCACGGTTGGACGACCGGTGTCTTTATCAACTTCGACTTCCTGAGAGCCAGCCAGGCGGAACTCGCCGCCGACGTAGAACTTCGCCTGCTCACCCGATATCGCTGTAAGGCTGGGCTCAGCGAGTGTTCGCATGACGCCGGCCTGCTCCATGGCATTGATGTACGTGCTCAAGACCATTCCGCCGATCGATTTCGAAGCGAGCGGAAGGACGCCGCCAAGACTGTTTGTCAAGCCAGCGGCATTCCCCAAGTTCGATGGGTTCTGGAACGTAATACCGTTCGTGCCGTCGAACGCGCTGCCGCTAAAACCGAGCTGCTTAAGAACCTGCCGGCTGACTTCCGCAACAGTAACCTTTAGGGTTACCTGATCTTCCCCTTCGATCGTCAACATGTTGACAATTTGGGATTTCTGCCGGGCTTCGGCGAATATAGCCGCGTCGCCGCCATTATCGCCACCGGTAAGGGAGATATTGCGGGTCGTGGCCTCGCCGCCTTTGAGGAAGGCCTCAGCAAGCTGCACCGCGCGGGCGGAATCCTGCGGCGTCCTGACACTACCGCTCAGCACGATGTTGTCGGAAACGATCTCGACCTTGATGTCAGATTCCGGGATGAAGCGTCTGATATTGGCCTCGAGACCCGAGATGTCCCGCTCGACCTCAAGATCGAGGCTGACGATTTCGCGACCGCCTTCGCCGAAAATAAAAATGTTTGTCTGGCCGACCAGCTTGCCAAACAGATAGATACGCCTTGATGTACGTGTAACCGCATCCGCGAGTGTCGGATCGGCAACAAGAATGTCGTGCGCATCATCCGGAAGGTCGATGACCAGTGCTTTGTTGAGCCCGAGCTTCAGGCGTTTACGAATACCGTTGCCACTCTCCGTTATCCGCACGATGCTCGCGCTCTGCGCCTTTGCCTCGGCCAACCGCAGAGCATCGGGCACATGAGGGCCGGGAATGCCCGAGAATGCCACGCAAAAAGCAAGGCCGCCCATAAAAGATGACCGCAGGTGCTCGGTGAGACGCTTAGACATGGTACCCCCGGTCATTGTGATGCTCCTTGACCGCCCTTTATGATCGAGCCAGATTTGATGACCTGAATCTCCGGTCGGCCAGAACCACCGTTGAGAAGATAGCCCGCCGAAAGCGTGTCGTTTTCCTGCGCGTCCGATACGGAGCGAAGAGCAAGGGTCAGACGATCCGCCATCTGTTGCGCCACGGTTATGATCTTTGCCTGTTCAGGGGTCAGCTCCAGCGTCGCTGTGGCCCCCACGACGGCCGACGTTCCGTCCTCACCTTCCTTAATCTGTTGATCGATCGCGAGGACACGGACGTTGTTCAGCACGTTTTCTGTCAGAAAGTTGTTATTGTCGCCCTTGCGGACCATGATGACATCGACACGATCGTTCGGAAGAACAAATCCGCCTGCTCCGGTTGCAACGGAAATTTCGGTGGCCACCGCGCGTTTGCCAGCCGGCAGGAGCGAAGACATGATGCGGGTGCTGGAATCGACGACTTTTTCCGGTCGGATAGGCTCACCTTCAAACAAAGGCAGTCGCACGACCGCGCCAGCAAGCTCGGTGATGGCGTCGGGCCTCTTCGCGTCCGTGATGAAACTATCAACGACATTGCCCTTCGGCCATGGTGTCCATCGCACGGAGCTATCGTTAAGCCGGCTACCGACCGGCAGATTGACGGAGGAGACAAGAACGTTGACCGTCGGCTCTTTCTGGATGATCGTTTCCGCTCTTTCGATAACCTGCTGTGTGCCTGTTATCTGCATGGCGACAACACCGGCGAGACCGGCTGCGACCAAGGCAACGGAAAGAATGACAATGCGCGACGGCTTCATGCTCGATCCTTGAGGGAATCAGATTTTTCTGCTCTCAGGATGACGCGTGATTGGTATAATTATGGTTAATATTTTGCTTTTGATTACGGTTAAGAAGCCGTAAACAAAGATTGAGCGGCTCTTTGTCTAATTAAGACTTGCAATTGCTGCTTTAACGATCGGCGCCTCACCGTAGGTTATCAGCCCGGCCATCGCGATGCCGATTCCATATGGAATTTTCTTCGCGACCAGCAACGAATCCGGAATTGGGATGCCGATCGCCATAATCTCCTGCGAACGTGAACGCAAGAGCAAGATGCCGACGGTCAAGACGCCGCCCAGCATTGTCACCGCGAGAAGAAATTCTAGTAGAGATACGTTGAAGCCATACCACACCGCTGCCCCCGTCAAGAGCTTTGCATCGCCTCCCCCCATTACGTTGGTAGCGAAGAGCATGAAACAGCCAGTAAATACGGCCACTCCCGCAGCAAGGCTTAATGAAAGTGTCTGAAAATCCATTCCCGCCAGTGGCGCAACAATAACGAAAGAAAGCAAAAGCACGGCTGATATAACGTTCGGGATTGTCATGCTAAAGAGATCATTCAAGGCAGCAAAACTTAGGCAGAGCGGGACGATGAGAAAAATCGCGGCAACAACCATAAGTATGATTCCCAGCTAAATTAAATAAAGCAGGTGATGTTCCAGCTGGAACATCACCTGCACTGTGCTTCCAGTAATCAAGCGCCGCCGGTTGCCGCCTTGGAATTCGTAAACTGAGTGCCAATGTAATCAAAGGTCGTCTTAAGTTTGCTGCCGACGATGCCAGCACCACCGACGATAGCAACGGAAATAAGCGCTGCGATCAGGCCGTATTCGATGGCGGTCGCGCCGGATTCGTCTTTGAGAAAACGAGTGAAAATCTTGGTCATGGGTCTCTCCTAACTCTTGTTTGGTTCAGCACGCCGACAACTGTTTTCCGTTGTTCGGTTGGGCTCAAGCTACAGCGGAGCGATTTCCAAGCGCTTAAAAAAAACGCTTAATTCAAAGTAAACACCATGATGAGTTTCACGTGGTAAATAAATACAAAAAGTATTCTGTGTATTTTTATTTTTGCTGATAAATGAATATATTGCAGCGATGCTGAGGGTGTTCCTTGAAGCTCCTCCGCTCTTGCGCAACGCTTCAGCTGTACAGTTTTGAGGCGTAGCGGGATCAGCGAGGTGCCAATACATGACGCCAGCCTCCAACTGCGAGCGGCAAATGCGCTTCATTTAACCCTTAATTCACTAAAAACACGCATTCTTGGAGGAGCAAAGTGGGGCATAAGCAGGGGCCGAAGGCGTGTCATACGGAAAACTGGCGAAAATCGTGGTCGGCGTGTCCGCCTTGCTGTCGGCATCACTGCAGCCTGCCCTTGCTCAGGACGAGATTTTGCGGGTTTCGATGAACCACGCCCGCGTTCTTCGTCTTGATCGCGCCGTCAGCAAGGTCATCGTTGGTAACTCCAAGGTCGCTGATGCCACGGTCGCCGATGCCACCACGATTGTTCTGACGGGCCGCAGTTTCGGCACGACCAATCTAGTGCTTCTGGATGCCGATGGTAATCCGATTCTCGATGAACGCATTCTCGTCTCCATCGACGAGGGCAATACGGTTCGCGTCTTCCGCCAGACGGAGCGCACCGTTCTATCCTGCACGCCAAACTGTGAGCAACACTCTCAAAACAGTGGCGACAAGGAAGCTCAGCCGTAACACGGTCATCCAACTGTAGCACTGACGGCAAACGGCCTTCCGACGACGAAGGAGGCTGTCTGCGTAACGATTTTGCGACGAGAGAAAAGCCAAAAAGCAACATGCTTCCCGGCGTATGCCGGTCGGCTATATGTTGCTTTTTTTTGGCTAAGTATTTGATCTGGCTAAGATCAAAAATGGAATGGTGCCCAGAAGAGGACTCGAACCTCCACACCCTTGCGAGTACCAGCACCTGAAGCTGGCGCGTCTACCAATTCCGCCATCTGGGCGACGGAGAGCGATGTACGAGGGCAGCCGCTCGGTGTCAACAGACTTTTTGAACTTTTATGACGATCGTTGATTTTAAAGGGAAAAAACTTGGCGGAGACTGTTGGAACGTGTCGCCGGGTCAGGTGTCGAGACCCTCACGATTCGTTCTGTCGACATGACCGAGATCGCGCTCCGGGTCGATGATGTCACGGATTCTCTGCTTGAGTTCTTTGGGGCCGGGAAAACCGCCATCGCGTTTGCGTTCCCATATGGTCGTCCCATCAGCGGTGATCTCGAACAGGCCGCCGGTCGAGGGTACGAGACTGACTTCGCCGACATCGGAGGCGAAGGTTTGCAAGATTTCCTGCGCCATCCAGCCTGCGCGAAGCAGCCAGTTACACTGTGTGCAGTAGCGAATGATTATCCGGGGTTTGGTCTCGGTCATTCCTGGGCTCCTTCAGCACGATAATGCTCACGATAATGTCAACATTTCTACTCATGTTTTTACGGGCATGTGCTTGTTCTTATCAAGTGGCTTTGCGAACAGAGAAGCTGTCGAAGCCTGAACATGGAGATCCTATGGCCCAGTATGAGAATAATCGGCAGCGCCTTTTTGTGCCGGCGGTTGCGCCGCTTTATAATTCGACCCATGACCTGGTTGAGACCATTCTGCGCGTCGCGGCAGGACTTCTGCTCGTCACGCATGGGTTCGGCAAGATCGTCAATCCTTTCGGTGCCGTTGGCATGGTGGAGAGCCTTGGCTTTTACCCTGGTGTCTTCTGGTCGCCATTGCTGGCTGCCACCGAGTTTTTCGGCGGCATCCTGGTTGCGATCGGTCTCTTCACGCGCCCGGCCTCTTTCGCGGCCATGATCGTCCTTTTGGTAACCGTCTATTTCCATGGAATCGTCAAGGCGGAAGGCTTGGGTGGGGCGGAAAAATCGATTCTTTGGGCTGCGATCTTCCTGTTCTTTGCCGTTCGCGGCGGCAACAGGCATTCGGTGGATGCCCGGATGGCGCGGGAATTTTGAGGCAGATCGTCATTCCATCGGCCTCCCGCCTCGCGCCTCTTGAAAATAGGCTTTGGCCGTGATGAAGCTGCGCGCAATCGGTTTCTTCACATGCCAAGAGGTTTCATGCGCGTTGCAATCATCGAAAATATGGCGGGCACGCCATGGGGCCAACTGGGCGTCGCCTTGACAGAGGCCGAGGCCACGGTCGATGTCATCAAAGCCTATGCGGGTGAACCTCTCCCGCAGCATGCGGGAGATCATCACGCGCTTGTGGTTCTTGGCGGTGAACAGAATGCGCTTGACGATGCCTTCAGCCCCTATTTCCCGGATTTGACCCGCCTCATGAAATCCTTTGGAGATGCGGGCAAAGCGGTGATGGGCGTCTGCCTCGGTAGCCAGTTGCTGGCGCGTGCCTATGGTGGCGAAAATATTCTGGCTGGCCCACCGGAATTTGGGTGGGAAGAGGTATCCGTCACTGAGGAAGGGGCGTCCGACCCGCTCATGGCCGGACTTGGGAAAAGTTTCCCGATTTTTCAGTGGCACTGCGATACGTTCACGCTTCCTGACGGCGCGACGCGGCTGGCGACCAACGCGGTCACGAAGAACCAGGCCTTTCGCGTCGGGCGCGCCGCCTATGGCACACAATTTCACTTCGAAGCATCCACGTCGGTTGTCGATGCGTGGAGAAAGACCTTTCCCACGTCGATCGAAAAAATGTCGCCGGGCTGGCTGGAGAACTATGACTCGCACCGCAGCAGACGGGCGGATGCGGCAGATGGGGCCGGACTGGAGATAGCCCGTGTCTGGGTACGGCTGATTTAGTCCCTGCAATTATCCGTTGCGAAGTGAGCGCAAGGCTGCTCAAAATTGCCTCGTTCACCCCTGATTTGCACCGGAGGCGCAAAGACATGTACAAATTCGAAATCTACCAAGACAAGGCCGGGGAATATCGTTTCCGCTTCAAGGCATCCAACGGCGAAACCATGTTCTCGTCTGAAGGCTACAAGGCCAAGGCATCGGCTGTCCATGCGATCGAATCGATCAAGAAAAACGCGCCCGGCGCCAACACCGTCGACACGACGACAATGACTGCCTGAGCACCAATGCCACCTCAGACCTCGAAGCGGTGCGCCCCTGACAAATGAGGGGCGCATCGGCAGGTGCCAGCGTAAAGATAAGATTCAGTCTTTTTTGATAATCTTCCGTTAGCATTTGTTTTTCGAGGTCTCCGGGCGGCATCTCCATGTCCCCGAATTGTTTTGCGTACGGGTTCTCATGCGTTCATCGGCTGTGCCAGCACTTCTATTCGGTTGTCTTTTGCTCGGCGGCTGCACGTCCAGTTCCGGCCCGGAAAGCCTGATGGCTGGTTTGCCGTCCAAGGAAACCACGAGTTCGGTCAAGCCATCTGCGCCGGTGCCGCAAGCAAGCGTCGGCACGCAGCCGATTGCTGCGCAGCCGCGGCAGGAGGTTCTTGCATGGGGTGGCCCGGTGCCGGGCGAACCGAAGGCTTTTTCCGCCGTCACGCCCAGAGCTTCCGTGCCCGGCAACGCGCCTGAAATCCGCTTGCCGGTGCCGTCGCAGAGCGGAATGGCGCGGCCCGTCGAACAGCCAATGGAGCGCCCTGTCCAGCTGGCAATGGCTGCCGCACCGGTTGCAAGTGCCGGCGCTCAGATACGCTCTCGCATCTTCCGCTCAAGCTTCAGCGATGCAAAGCCGATCAACTTCGGCCGCGTCCAGCCCCGTCATTTCCAGGTTCACGGCGTGGATGTGTCCCGCTGGCAGGCCAACATCAACTGGCCGCAGCTGCGCACGCGCGGCGCCAACTTTGCCTTTATCAAGGCGACGGATGGCGGCGATCATCTCGATCCGATGTTCCGTACCAACTGGCAACGCTCGAAAGAAGCGGGTATTCGCCGTGGCGCCTACCATTTCTTTTACTGGTGCCGCAATGCAAGCGAACAGGCGGACTGGTTCATTCGCAACGTCCCGCGTGATCCGGACGCGCTGCCGCCGGTTATAGACGTCGAATATAACGGCGAATCCAGCTGCAAGATGCGCCTTTCCCGCGAGCGCGTCCTGGAAAAGATGCGCGTTTTCATGGACAAGCTCGAACGCCATTACGGTCAGCGGCCGATCATCTATACGGCGCCCGACTTCTACAAGGATAACCTTCAGGGCGAGTTCCTGGACTATCCCTTCTGGCTTCGCGCCGTTGCCCAGCATCCTTCGGTGGTCTATCCCGGCCGCAAGTGGCTGTTCTGGCAATATTCCGGCTCCGGCCTGTCGCACGGCGTCGATGGTCGCATCGATCTCAACGTCTTCAACGGCAGCGAGGAGGCTTGGCATCGCTGGGTGGAACGTCGTTCGAGCTGAGGATCACCGCGCGAATCTCCGCGCGCCTGCCACACACAGAACGACAACCATCGTGACGGCGATCATCACCGGGCTCACATCTTCATGCAGCAGGGACGCGGCAAGCGCGAGGCCGAAAAAAGGCTGGAGCAACTGCAACTGTCCCACAGCGGCGATACCGCCAAGGGCTAGTCCGCGATACCAGAATATGAAGCCGATCAGCATGCTGAACAGCGAGACATAGGCGAGACCACCCCATGCCTGCGGAGCGATGCCGGCAAGCGTATCTGGCCCGCTCACGAAGGCAAGTGGCAACATGACCGGCAGCGAAAGCACCAGCGCCCAGGAAATGACCTGCCAGCCGCCGAGTTTGCGGGAAAGGGCCGCCCCTTCCGCATAACCCAGACCACAGACGATAATCGCACCGAACATCAAAAGATCGCCGGTCAGCGACGTTTCGATTCCACTGGCGAATGAGTTCGACAGTGAAAATCCAGCGACCAAGGCGCTGCCAAGACAGGAAAACAGCCAGAAAACGGGGCGTGGGCGCTCTCCACCGCGCAAGACGGCAAAGATGGCCGTCGCAAGCGGCAGCAACCCGACGAAAACGATGGAATGCGCGGAGGTGACGTGCCGCAACGCCAGCGCGGTCAAGAGCGGAAAACCAACAACGACTCCGAGCGAGACGATGAACAGCGATGTCAGGTCATCGCGCGCAGGTCGCTTTTGCCGGAAGAGAAACAACAGTGCCAAGGCCAGTAGCCCCGCGATACTCGCGCGGGCGACAGTCAGGAAAACGGGGTCGAAACCCGTTACCGCCAGACGGGTTGCCGGGAGCGAGCCGCTGAATATCACCACGCCTGTCAGGCCGCTTAACCAGCCACTTGTCGCCTTGTCCATCGTCAACTCCTGCGTTTTGCCCTTCTTGATCCCGAACGGCTGGCGTGAACAGCGACAGTCATATACAATTTCAAAAAACTGTTGTGGTTATGGGAGCAATACAGTCGGGGACTAAGGTGGATCAGATCGCAGCCGGGACGCGCATTGAAAGAGTGATGGCCAATGTCCGCCAGCGCATCGCTGCGCGCAGCCTTGTGCCGGGCGCGCGCCTTCCATCCGTACGGGCATTGGCCAAGACAATGCAGGTCTCGACCTCGACTGTCGTTGAGGCTTACGACCGGCTCGTCGCGGATGGTACGATCAACTCGCGCCCGGGCTCGGGTTTTTTTGTGTCAGGTCCGCTTGCGCCTCTCTCGCTTGCCAACATAGAACCGCAACTTGACAGGGCTGTCGATCCCTTGTGGGTGTCGCGACAGTCGCTGGAGGAAGGGTCTGCGCTCGCCAAGCCCGGTTGCGGCTGGTTGCCTGCCTCGTGGATGCCGCAGGAGGCATTGAAGCGGGCGATGCGGGGTCTTGCCCGCGCGGACGCCGCCTTGTTGACGGATTATGGAACCCCGATGGGCCTGTTGCCGCTGCGCCAGCTTCTGTCGCGCAGGCTGGCCGAACATGGCGTGCAGGCGAATGTAAGCCAGATCATGCTCACGGAGTCCGGCACCCAGGCAATCGATCTTCTCTGCCGTTTCCTGCTGCAGCCCGGCGATGCGGTGATCGTTGATGATCCCTGTTACTTCAATTTCCATGCTTTGTTGCGGGCACATCGTGTGAAGATCATAGGGGTGCCCTATACGCCGACGGGGCCGGACCTGCCACTTTTCGAGCAGGCGTTGAGAGACCATCAGCCGCGGCTTTATATCACCAATTCCGCCATTCATAACCCGACTGGCGCAAGACTTTCCGCCGTCTCCGCCCATCGCCTGCTGATGCTTGCCGAACAGGCCGGGCTGACCATCGTCGAGGACGATATATTTGCCGATTTCGAAACGCAGCCATCTCCGCGGCTGGCCGCTTTCGATGGGCTGAACCGTGTCGTGCAGATCGGCAGTTTTTCCAAAACGCTATCAGCGTCGGTGCGGTGCGGTTTCATCGCCGCTCCCACGGCATGGGTGGACGCCCTGACCGATCTCAAGATCGCCACCACTTTCGGTGGAACACATTTTTCTGCGGCGCTCGTCCACACTCTTTTGACCGACGGCAGTTACCGCAAACACGTGGAGGCGCTGCGGCACCGCCTTGCAGACAAGATGACGGAAATGTCTGCACGTCTGAGGTCAATCGGGTGCGTGCCGTGGATCGAGCCGCAGGCAGGCATGTTCCTATGGTGCCGCCTGCCGGATGGGATCGATGCCGCTGATGTCGCGCGTCGGGCGCTTGCGCGACGGATGGTGCTGGCCCCGGGCAATGTGTTCAGCTCGTCGCAAAGCGCGTCTGGCTTCATGCGGTTCAACGTATCACAGATGGCAGATTCGCATGTCATGACGGTGCTGACAGAGGCACTCCTACAGCAGCCTTGATGCCGCGTTTTTGATGCGCTTGTCGAAAATCGGAACAAAATCCCGTGAACGTCGTTTTCTCCGCAGAATGAAGAGGAGGAAACACCATGACATTCGATCCCAACAATCCGCGTCCGGACCGCGATCTTCGTCCGGAACTGAATATCAGCAACGACACGCGTGCCCGTACGTCGTCGTCCTGGGTGCCGTGGCTGGCGATCATCGTCGTCGTTCTGGTCGGCGTTTTCGCCTGGTCGCAGATGAGCGGCCCGACCACCGACCCGGCAACGACGTCCTCGACCACGCCGCCAGCGGCGACTGACCAGGCACCGGCACCGATGGCTCCGACCACGCCGGCAACGCCGCCTGCAAACAACGCAGCACCGGCTAGCCCGGATGCCGGTGGCACGAAGACCCAGCCCTAAAGGGTCGAGCAATCAAAAAAGCCGTCTGCCCCGGGGCAGGCGGCTTTTTTGTGCGGCCATGGGCCCCTTAGAGCTTCTCCATCGCCGAAGGATTGTTTGCGAGCCTCGACCACCGATTGATGGATTCTTGTGCAAGCTGGGAAAGCGCGATGCTTCCAAAACGGGACAATAAGATTGTTTCGGCTTCCCGCATGGCATCGAAAAGGGCTGCATTCACCGCTTGCTCGATGACACAATCGGGATTATCGCCCGCAAGTCCGATCGAAAACAGTTCGGGCGCGCCGAGCGCTTTATAGATGTCGAGAAGCGTTATTTCACTGAGCGGCCGTGCCAACACCCATCCGCCGCCATGGCCCTTCTCCGACGATACATATCCATGCTCGCGCAAACCGGCCATGGTTCTGCGCACCACAACGGGATTGGTCTGAAGCATCGCTGCGATGCTCTCGGACGTTGCCGCTCCCTCATGTTTTTCCATGTGGATCAGAATATGCAGCACCCGCGAGAGGCGCGTGTCGTGTCTCATTGCTCGAATCCGTATTTCGTCCAAATGCTACCAGTATTGCTGTGACGTAACAATATAAGTTGCATGACCCTTGACGTCTAAAATCATGTAACAATATAAGTGTCGTGAAATGGCGGCACGTATGTCCGCCTGAACGGAGGGTGTGCCCATGAAATTCGACGTTATCATTATCGGTGGCAGCTATGCCGGCCTGACCGCGGCCTTGCAGCTTGGCCGCGCCAGAAAGAGCATCCTGATTATCGACGCTGGCGAACCTAGAAATCGTTTCGCCAGCCATTCGCACGGTTTTCTCGGACAGGATGGCAGGGCGCCGGGGGAGATCGTTGCCGAGGCGCGACACCAGCTCGAACGTTACAACACCATACAATGGGCCGAGGGCAGGGTGACCGACGCCGCTGGGTCATTCGGCGATTTCGTTGTCATGATCGATGGTAACCGACAGGAAAAGGCGGACCGGCTCATCCTCGCCATGGGCGTGACCGATGACCTTCCCGACATCCCCGGGCTAAAGGAGCGGTGGGGCTCCTCCGTCTTTCATTGCCCCTATTGCCATGGCTATGAACTCGATCGGGGCAAGATCGGCGTCATTGCAGCTTCGCCCATGGCTATCCACCACGGGTTGATGCTTCCCGACTGGGGCGAGACGACCTTTTTCACCAACGGGATGTTCGAGCCGGATGCGGACCAGCATGCGCTTCTGGCAGCACGCGGTGTCCACCTGGAGGCGGTTCGGATCAGGGAGATTGCGGGGCATGCGGACGTCGTTCTGGCGGATGGGCGCAGCATGGCCCTGGCTGGCCTCTTCACACAGCCGAAGTTGCGGATCAGCGCCAACTGGATCGAAAAACTCGGCTGCAAGATCGACGAGGGGCCGATGGGATCGACCATCGTCACCGACCCGATGAAACAGACCACCGTCCGCGGGGTCTTCGCTTGCGGCGATGTGGCAAGAGCAGCCGGCTCGGCTGCGCTTTCCGTCGGTGATGGCGCCATGGCGGGCGCTGCGGCGCACCGGTCCATTCTGTTTCCAGAGATGAGTTAGCGTGAGACAAGGCTTAGCCAGCGGCCGGGCGGCATGCCGAAGGCATTCTTGAAATGCCGGGTGAAATGCGCCTGATCCGCGAACCCGCAGGCAAACGCCGTTTCTGCAAGCCCTGCACCCGTGCGCATCATTTGCTTGCACTTTTCCAGTCGCCGCATGATGAGGTAGCGGTGCGGACTTGTACCCAACAGACACCGAAAATGCCGGAAGAGCGTGAAGCGGTCTATCCCGCTCACCTGTTCTAGTTCCTGTGACTCAACGATCTCCGCGCTGTTCTCCAGCAGATAGTCCCGGCACCGCAGAACGGCGGCGCGGTCGATCCACTTTATGGGCTTTGGGCTTCCGTTCGAATGTTTCCAGAGCAGATCCGAAAGCCGCGATTGCCAGTCAGTGAGAAGCAGGCTGTCAGGTTCGCTGGCGAGATTACCGAGTGCCTCCGTCAGGCATTGGCGAAATTCTTCATCCTCAATGACCGCACGTGTGGCAAACGGCAGCGTATGACACCCCGCCTGCGTCGTTTTCTCGGGCGGAAGGTAAAGCATGCGATAGTGAAGCCCTTCCTCGGTGCCTGCGCCGCCGTCATGGACCTCATCTGGATGCAGCACGATGACGTTTCCGGGCATGCTGAAATGCGACGTGCCGCGATAGGTAAAGGTCTGGACGCCGGAAAGCGTGACGCCCAATGCATAGGTATCATGCCGATGCGGCGCATAGGCGTTGCCGTGAAAGCGCGCGTCTATACGCTCTATGCCCTCGCTGGAACGGGCTTGCACGATCCCTTCAAATTTGCACGAACGTTCAAGATCGTTGCTGCTCCGAGGCGCTATCGTTGCTTCTCTTTCGTAACCACAGCCAGATTGAGTTCGCATGTTTGATACCAAGATCGCCATTATTCTTCGCGATGACCTTGCCGTATGGCAGAAATTGAACGTCACCGCATTCCTCATGTCCGGCATCGTCGGCCAGACCCGAGAGATCATCGGGGAAACATACCGCGACGGAGCCGGCAACGTCTACAATCCCCTTTCCATCCAGCCAATCGTCATTATGGCCACGGATCAGGAGGTGCTGCGCAAAATTCACCAGCGATCGCTGGAGCGGGACGTCACGACTTCGCTCTACATCGAGGAGATGTTTTCCACCGGCCACGATGCCGCCAACCGACAAGTCTTTTCGGAGTTTTCTCCCGATAACGCCAAAGTCGTCGGCCTGGCGCTACGCGCGGATAAAAAGATCGTCGACAAGATCACCAAGGGTGCGAAGCTGCACGCCTGATCGCCAGACGCAAAAGGGAGGCCATGAGCCTCCCTCTAATTGCACTTGCGGATGCGTTGGCGCTTATTCGTCGTTCATCTTCAGAGCGGCGATAAAGGCTTCCTGCGGGATTTCAACCTTGCCGAACTGGCGCATGCGCTTTTTGCCTTCCTTCTGCTTGTCCAGGAGTTTGCGCTTGCGCGTCGCGTCGCCGCCGTAGCATTTCGCGGTCACGTCCTTGCGCAGCGCACGCACGGTTTCGCGGGCGATGACCTTGCCGCCGATGGCCGCCTGGATCGGGATCTGGAACATATGCGGCGGAATGAGTTCTTTCAGCTTTTCGCACATGCCGCGCCCGCGCCGGTCGGCCGCAGAGCGGTGCACCAGCATGGAGAGGGCATCAACAGGATCGCCGTTGACGAGGATCGACATCTTGACGAGATCACCAGCGCGATAGTCAATGATATTGTAGTCGAAGGACGCATATCCCTTGGAGATCGATTTCAGACGGTCGTAGAAATCGAACACCACTTCGTTGAGCGGTAGCTCATAGGTGATCATGGCGCGGTTGCCGACATAGGTCAGCTCCGTCTGCAGGCCGCGCCGGTCCTGACAGAGTTTCAGGATGCCGCCGAGATATTCGTCGGGCGTCATGATCGTCGCCTTGATCCACGGCTCGCGGATTTCCTTGATCTTCACCACGTCGGGCATGTCCGCCGGGTTATGAAGTTCCTTTTCCGTGCCGTCCGTCAGCGTCATTTCGTAGACGACCGACGGTGCTGTGGCGACGAGATCGAGATTGAACTCCCGCTCAAGGCGCTCCTGGATGATTTCGAGATGCAACAGGCCGAGGAAGCCGCAGCGGAAACCGAAGCCAAGGGCGGCAGACGATTCCATTTCGAAGGAGAAGGAAGCGTCGTTGAGGCGGAGTTTACCGACCGCCGCGCGCAAATCTTCGAAGTCGGCGGCATCGACCGGGAAGAGACCGCAGAACACCACCGGCTGCGCAGGCTTGAAGCCGGGCAGCGCCTGCGCCGTCGGGCGCTTGTCGTCGGTGATGGTATCGCCAACGCGTGTATCGGCCACTTCCTTGATCGAAGCGGTAATGAAGCCGATCTCGCCGGGCCCGAGGCTGTCGACCGTGACCATTTTCGGGGTCAGCACGCCGACGCGCTCGATGCCGTATTTCGCGCCCGAGCCCATCATGCGGATCTGCTGGCCCTTGCTCAGCACGCCATCGATGACGCGCACGAGAACCATGACGCCGAGATAGGTGTCGTACCAGCTATCGACCAGCAGCGCCTTCAGCGGGCCGTTTTCGCCGACTTCGCTCTTCGGCGGCGGCAGACGGTTGACGATGGCTTCCAGAACGTCGGGAATACCAAGACCGGTTTTGGCCGAAATCATCACAGCATCGGAAGCATCGATGCCGATGACTTCCTCGATCTGTTCCTTGATGCGGTCAGGTTCGGCCGCGGGCAGGTCGATCTTGTTCAAGACCGTGACCAGCTCGTGATTATTGTCGATCGCCTGATAGACGTTGGCGAGCGTCTGGGCTTCCACACCCTGCGATGCATCGACCACCAGCAGCGAGCCTTCGCAGGCCGAAAGCGAGCGGGACACTTCATAGGCGAAGTCGACGTGGCCGGGAGTGTCGATAAGATTCAGCACATAGGTCTCGCCGTTATTCGCCTTGTAGTGCAGGCGCACGGTCTGGGCCTTGATGGTGATGCCACGCTCGCGCTCGATATCCATAGAATCGAGAACCTGTTCCGACATGTCGCGTTCGGCAAGGCCGCCTGTCGACTGGATCAACCGGTCGGCCAGCGTCGATTTGCCGTGATCGATGTGGGCAACGATCGAGAAGTTGCGGATATGGTCCAGGGGCGTGCGGGTCGAATTTGTGCTCATGTTCCGCGCTATAGCAGGGGCTTGTCATGCCGCAAAGCGGGAATTTGGTTAAAAGCCCTTTAAAATGGGCTTTCAGACCGCAAATTGCTCAGGCCAGTCGCGGCGGGTGGCAACCTGCCCCTCGGTGCGGAGTCTTGCCACGGCGGCAAGATCAATATCGGCAATCAAGAGCGTGCTTTGCGTCACGGCATCGCTTTCGCTTTCCCCGATGATGCCGGATGCGGGCATGCCGTAGTCCGACGGCACATAAAGGGCAGCACGACCACGATTTTCATCGACAGCCGGGGACCATGGCGCTTCGCCGGCCGTGGGGGATGACAGCACCGCATACTGATTTTCCAGTGCCCGCGCCTGCGCGCCGATGCGAACCCGATAGGCCCCGGCGAGCGTATCGGTGCAACTCGGCGCAAGGACCAGATCGACGCCGAGCTCGGCCAGCTTGCGGCCAAGCATCGGAAACTCATTGTCGTAACAGATGAGGATACCCAGCCTCCCAATCCGGGTCTCGAAGGCTTTCAGACCCTCGACGCCAGCTGCAATATTCCATTGTTCCCGTTCGAACCGGGTCATGATCTGCTTGTCCTGATAACCGATCAGCCCGTCAGGTCCAAATAGCCACGCCCGGTTGCGGAACTTGCCGTCGGGGTCTTTCACCGGCGCACTGCCCGGCTGGAAAAGGATTTGATGTTGCCGCGCCAGCTCTTCGCAAAGCTCTACCCAAGAGGGGATGAGCGGCTGTATCTCTTCAATGGAACGGTGCAGATCGGAGCGCGCATCGGGTGACAATTGCCCGGTCAGCGTCATCGCCGAATATTCCGGCAGCAGCAGCAGTTCGGCGCCCTTTTCCTTGGCCTCGCGGACGATGGCGGAAAGATGCGCGGCATAGGCCTCCCATGTCTCGATCAGTTCGATGGCATATTGGCTGGCCGCTAACCGTGTCATTCGTTTCCATCTCCGGCCATGGGTTTCATCCAGAAGGACAGTGTTTTCGGGCTTTCGCTGGTTTCATCCAGGTCCTGCCAGGTGAAGCTGGTGCGCAATTCCGGATGATGGCGATAGCCGCGCTTTTCCCAGAAGCCATTGAGCGGCACGTAATCGCTCGGCCGGCGGGGATGGTCGGCCGGCCGCTCGACAGCGCAGAAGGTGCACTGGTCGAAGCCGAGCCTCTTTGCATGCGCCTCCCGTTCCTCGAAGAAGCGCACCCCTATCCCGTGACCGCGATAGCTGGCCAGCAGCACGCTTTCACCGAAATAGAACATCCGGTCCGGATCGTAACCTGCCTTGACGAAGGGAGCCTTCACCTCATCGGTCTCCGCCGCCATTGGCATGCCGGTGGACATTCCAACCACTCTGCCGTCATCGAGCGCCAGCACGAAAACCGCGCCGTCCGTATCGGCATAGGTCGAGAGATATTTGCGCTCGTAATCCAGCGAGCCGTCATAGAGGTAAGGAAAAGCGCGAAACACCTCGATCCGCAGGCGCGCGAGGTCATCGAAATAGGATGTGGCGTCAATGCCGGAAAGAGACTTGATTTCGACGGTCATGGGCATTTCACTTTCGGTTGCACTGGTTATACCGTGGTGGAGAAGCCGCGCAAGCACTGAACGGAGACGATAATGACCGCTGCCGAAACCATCCGCGCCTATTACGAAGCCTTCAATCGTCAGGACATGAATGCTTTTCTGGCGCTGCTTCACGATGAGGTGGTGCACGACATTAATCAGGGCGAACGCCAGACCGGCAAGGCCGCCTTCGCTTCCTTCATGGACCATATGAACCGCTGCTACCGCGAAAACCTCACCGAGATAGTGATCATGGCGAGCGAAGACGGCACGCGGGCATCTGCGGAGTTCGTCGTTAACGGGGAATATCTGGCCACCGACGAAGGCCTGCCGGAGGCGAACGGTCAGACCTATGTGTTGCCGGCCGGCGCATTCTTCGAGTTGAAGGACGGCAAAGTCAGCCGAGTAACGAACTACTATAATCTGAACGACTGGATTGCCCAGGTCGGCGCCTGAGACGTTCTTTTGCCGCAAAGCCACCAGCGGCAAAGAAGATGATAGTTTCCATTATCGTGGATATTGACTCCATCATATGAGAGTGCAATTCTCATATGATGGAAAATGAAGATCATATTCTTGAGCGCTCTATCGGCGAGCGGATCAAAACGTTACGGGCTGAAAACGGCCTGACGCTGGACCGTCTCGCGTCCGAATCCGGCGTCAGCCGCGCCATGATCTCCCGCATCGAGCGCGGTGAGGCGAGCCCTACGGCCTCGCTGCTGGCCCGCATCTGCGCAGCCCTTGGCCTGTCGCTTTCCGGTTTCTTCGCTGAAAATGAAGAGGCTGTTTCCCCGCTCATGAAAAAGCGTGATCAGCAGCTCTGGAAAGATCCGGAGACCGGTTATGTGCGCCGCGCCATTTCCCCGCCGCGTGTGGGATCCGATGTCGATATCGTCGAAGTCGAATTTCCGGCCGGCGCGCGCGTCGGCTTCCCTCCGCATGCGGCGAGCCGGGGGATGACGCAATATGTCTGGCTTTTCGAAGGTGTGCTGGAAATGACGAGCGGCGGAGAGGTTTATCGGCTGGAGCCGGGCGACTGCCTGTTCATGCCTGTTGGAGAGGGGCATGTCTTCCACAATCCATCTGAAAAACCCGCCCGTTACGCCGTCGTGCTCGATCAAAGACAGCGTTGATTTACCCAAGGAGTATTCATGGCAACCATCCACGTGTTGAACGGGCAACAGACGATCGATGCCCTGCCTGAGCTTTGCGACGTCCTCGCCGCCTGCGTGAATGGCGGCGCGTCCGTTGGCTTCATGTTGCCTTTTTCGCCGCAGGATGCGGAGCCTTTCTGGCGATCCGTCGCGGAAAATGTAACGGACGGCAGCACCATCCATGTGGTCGCTGAAGTGGAGGGCCAGGTGATGGGCACCGTGCAGGTGGGTCTCGCTTCCAAACCCAATCAACCGCATCGCGGCGATCTCATGAAGCTTCTCGTGCATCCCTCGGCACGTGGTCTCGGCCTCGCACGCAAGCTCATGCAAAGGGCGGAAGAAGAAGCGGCGAAGCGTGGCCGCAGCCTTCTGGTGCTGGATACGGCCACGGGCAGCGATGCCGAGGCGATTTATCCTCGCCTCGGTTGGGAACGGGTGGGCGTTATCCCGGACTACGCCCTGTTTCCCGATGGCCGCTATTGCGGCACGACCCTGTTTTACAAACGGATCGGCTAAGGCCTCTATTGCCCCGGCTTCAGCGTCCGGTTGAAGGCGTCGATGATGATCTTCTCGAGTTCTGCGTGGATTTCGGCCCGGTCTCGCGGCCCGGCCGGTTCGCAGATTGGATCGCGCTCGCCGATGGATTTGAGAAACGCATCCGCATCCGGTTTGCACAACGGCAGGAAGCTGAAATGATTGGCCCCGTCCACTCGGTGGTAGATGGCGCCGGGCACATCCTCCGCGAGCTTGTCCGCCAGCACAGCCGCCGGAATTTTTCCCTTGCTGCCAAGATTGATGAAGGTCAGCGGAATGTCGACCTTCTGCAAGCTCTCCTGTTTGAAGGCCAACGCCAGACCGGGATCGACGAGTACGGCGGAGCGGATACGCGTGTCGCGGTTCTGCTGCTCGAAACGGGCTTTGTCCAGAGATCGCAGATCAAGCTTCGGCACGTTGACCGGTTCGTCGTTCTGGTAACCCCGTCCGCCAGCAAACCACTGGCAATCTGGCATCGTGGCATAGTCTTCGCAATAACGCGAATAGGCATCAAGATCGGCGCGCGCGCCCGAAATCTCCATGGCGGCGCTGCCGCCCAGCGAAAAGCCGAGAACGCCGATTCTGCGCGCATCGATAGAGGCCGACCATTGGCCTTGTGTCGTGAGGGCCGTGACGATTGTAGAAAGATCGCCGGTCCGTTCCCAGATTTTAGGCGTATCGGCCGGCGTGGAATCGCCGCTGGTCGTGCCGGGGTGGTTGGCTCCGGCCACAATGAAACCTTCGCTGGCAAGTTTCGAGGCGATCCAGGACATGCTGCGCACGCTGGCACCCGAGCCATGGGAGAGAAGCACCAGCGGAAGACGGCCAGACTGCAGCGCAGCGTCCTTGAAGGCGGATGTGTCCTGAAAAATGCGGTCCTCGCCTGAAAACACCTGCGTGCCCTTGCCGTCCGTTGGATACCAGATCGTCACAGCAAGGTCCTTGCCCCGTTCAGGCGAGTGAATGGCAATGTTGCTGACGCCGACAGCCTCACCCGCAAAAAGCGGTTGGGTGGCCAGAGCGGAAAACAGTAAGGTCGTAATGGTGGTGAAGGTGTGCATGAAAACCTCGTGCAGTGAAAGGAACGAGGTGCAGTCTGCGCCAGCGCCGCTTTTCCGCGTCCTTAATCGCGTTTCAGGTCGTACCGAAACGCGATCTGGTCCATGACTGGGCAATATTGAGTCTCGCTGATGGGATATCGCTCGTGCTGTTCATTCCGCTGCCTTTTGTCGTGGCGCTTCTGTTGATCGTCATGTTCATCGTCTTCCTGCGAAGCGGAGACGATGTGCGGACCAACCGGGCCTTTCTGGCGTCCATTGCCCTTTGCGCCGTGCAATCCATCCTTGTCGGCCTGCGCTGGGGGTACGGTATCAGCGAAATACGTTATGTTCTGCCGATCCTTGCCGCCTGCCTGCCGCCGCTCGTCTACATCGCCTTTCGCGGATTGATAGGGGCGGGGGCCGAAAGCCGCAGAACGATGCTCGCCAGTCTGCTCGTGTCGCCATTGTTGATCGTCGTGCTGGAATTTACCCTTCCCGCTGCGATTGACCTTGCCCTGATCGTCCTCTTTGTCGGCCATGCCGTCGCGCTCCTTCTTCTGGGGAGGAAGGGCCCGGATGGGCTTGATGAGGCGCAATTCGCCAACGTTGGCTCGGCGCATCGGGCGCTGATCATCGCTGCCATTGCTTTGTGTGTTTCCGCTCTTTTCGATCTGCTGGTGTTTTTTGATTTCCAGTGGGCGCGGGGCGAAAATGTCGCAGCCCTCGTCAGCAACGCCAATCTTTTTGGCCTGCTCTTGATCGGCCTCATGGCTGCTCTCGCCGGTAAAAGCAAAGCGCCACAAGCGGCCGCGGAGCCGGTTTCTGATTTGTCGCCGTCGGCAGAACCATCCGAACAGGACAGGGACATCGTCGCAAGGATCGACCGTTTGATGGAGGCGCACGCGCTTTACCGCGACGAGAACCTCAACCTGTCCCGGCTTGCACGGCGCCTCGGCCTGCCAAGCCGGCAGATATCCGGTGCGATCAATCGCTTGCTCGGCATCAATGTCTCGCAATATGTCAACCAGCTGCGCATCCGCGAAGCCTGCCGGCTTCTCGAGGAAACGCAGCAATCGGTAACGGCGGTCATGTTCTCGTCCGGCTTTCAGACGAAGTCGAACTTCAACCGCGAATTTCGCCGCGTGACCGGAATGAGCCCGGTTGACTGGCGTGAGAGGGAGGTGTGGAAGCTGGTCTCGTCAAACAAAACGGCCACCCAGCAGATGCAGGATGACCGTCTAAAGATCGTCAGTAAATGATCGCGGATCAGAGCGTGCCGTTGCGCTGCTGGATCATCATGTAGGTATCATAGGTATATTCGGCGATCTGGGCCCAGAGATAGGCGTCCTTCTTGAAGGCCTGCTGGCTTTCGTAGATCTTTCTGAAGCTCTCGTTCTTGGCTGAAATCTCAGCATAGGTTTCCTGCGCCGCCTTGTGGCAGACATCCAGGATTTCCTGGCTGAAGGGGCGCAGGATGGCGCCCTGTGCCACGAGTTCCTTGAGCGCCTTCGGGTTGCGGGCATCGTAGCGCTCCAGCATGCTGGCGCTGCCGGCGGCGCAGGCGTCTTTCAGGATGCGCTTGTAGTTCTCTGGCAGATCGTTGAACTTCTGCAGGTTGACGAAAGCATGCACGGCCGGGCCGCCTTCCCACCATGCCGGATAGTAATAGTACTTCGCGACCTTGTAGAAACCGAGCTTCTGGTCGTCATAGGGACCGACGAATTCGGTGGCGTCGATCGTGCCCTTTTCCAGCGCGGCATAGACATCGCCGCCGGCGATCTGCTGCGGTGTCACGCCAACCTTCTGCATCACCTGGCCGGTCAGGCCGGCGATACGCATCTTCAGACCCTTCAGGTCGTCGATGGTATTGATTTCCTTGCGGAACCAGCCGCCCATCTGGGCACCGGTGTTGCCGAGCAGTACCGAGTAGATATTGTGCTGGGCGAGGAATTCATTGAGCAGCTCGTTGCCGCCGGCCTGGTTGAACCAGGCATTCGTCTGGCGCGCATTCAAGCCAAAGGGAACCGAGGTGCCGAGCGCGAAGGTCGGGTCCTTGCCAACGTAATAATAGGAACAGGTATGCGCCATTTCGACGGTTCCTGCCGTTACGGCGTCCGCGGCCTGCAGCGCAGGAACGATCTCACCACCGGCAAAGTGCTGAATGACGAAGTTGCCGCCCGAGGCCTCCTTCACATGATCGGCGACAATCTGGCCCGCACCAAAAAGAATGTCGAGTCCCTTGGTGAAGGACGACGTCATGCGCCAGGTGATCTTCGGGTTTTCCTGTGCGATGGCCGGGGCGGCCAGCGCAGTTGCGGTCACACCGGCGCCAACGGCGCCCGCCTTGCGAATAAATGATCTGCGATCCATGTCGATAAGCCCTGCTATGCTGCATACTCAGGCGAACCGCACGGTACGCCTCCCGCTGGCTACTAAACATTTATCACAGTGATCAGCAAGGGGAATGTTTAGGACCTGCATGATCTCTCGCGAGGCTGACAGGTGTTGGTTTGAGCGCGCATTTCTTGGTTGGTCGTGCTACGTCGGCTATGGCGTGACCGGCTTCAAGGCAGGGTCGTCAAGCGCAGGATTATAAAACAGTGAAAGCGTCAGGCTTTTCGCGATGCGCTCTGCCGTTTCCATGAACCAGTCATGGGCCTCTTTGCTGGGCGCGATATCATCAAGCGTGGCTGAAAACAGCGCGAGCCACTGCGGAAAAAGCCCTGCGGACATGCCCTTTACGCCCAGATGCGCCTGCACCGGTTTGCCCCCGTAATGACCGTCTTTGAAAGCAATCGCCGTCCAGAATTGCTTCATTCTGGCCATGTGTTCCGGCCAGCGTCCGGCAAGCCGCGCATCGAACACGGGGCCTAACGTGGGATGTTCAAGAACACGGCTGTAAAATGTCTCCACGAGCAGGCTAATGAAGGCGGCATCGACGCCGATATCAGCCATCGCCTTTTCGGCCTTCTGCTTGATGTCGGCATGATGGGCGGCACGCCCTGTGATCTGTTGCTGCATCGTTTTTCCTTTCAACCGGATTTATACCCCGACAACGTCGGCTGCAATGCGACCTATCGTCTTTTGGAATAATTCTAAAATGTCTTGATCCTGATATAAGTCGGATGTATTTAGAATTATTCTAAAGAGGTCCCGCGATGTTCCGTAGTCTTTTCTCTCTTTCCAAACGCCCCTTTTCCTCCCTGAGCGAGCAGGAGATTCTCGCGCTTGCCATCTCCTCCGAAGAGGATGATTCCCGGATCTACCGGTCCTATGCCGATCATCTTCGCGGCCAGTATCCGCAATCGGCCAAAGTCTTCGACGATATGGCAGAGGTCGAGCAGCAGCACCGGAATGTCCTGATCGAGATGCATCGCGAGCGTTTTGGTGAGACGATACCGCTGATCCGCCGTGAACATGTGCGCGGTTTTTATGAACGCGCACCGGATTGGCTGGTGAAGAACTTGTCGCTCGACAAGATCAGGGCCCAGGCGGAATTGATGGAAGCGCAGGCCATCCGGTTTTATGACGAAGCGGTCAAGCGTACGACCGACGCCTCGACGCGCAAGCTCCTCGGCGATCTGGCGGAGGCTGAACGGGGCCACGAAGATATCGCCCATATGCTGGAGGAAAAACACCTCGATGAAAACGGGCGGACGGAAGAGGAGGAAACCGCCAAGCGGCAGTTTCTCCTGACGTATATTCAGCCTGGTCTCGCCGGACTGATGGACGGCTCCGTCTCGACGCTGGCGCCGATCTTCGCGGCGGCATTCGCTACGCAGGACACATGGCAGACCTTCCTCATCGGTCTTTCCGCTTCCGTCGGTGCCGGCATTTCCATGGGCTTTACGGAAGCCGCCCACGATGATGGCAAGCTTTCAGGACGTGGATCGCCGCTGAAGCGGGGTCTTGCATCGGGCATTATGACGGCTGTCGGTGGCCTCGGTCATGCGTTGCCCTATCTCATTCCCCATTTCTGGACCGCAACAGCCATTGCAGCCATCGTCGTTTTTGTGGAACTCTGGGCCATCGCCTTCATCCAGAACCGTTTCATGGAAACACCCTTTCTGCGCGCGGTGTTTCAGGTCGTCCTCGGTGGCTCACTGGTGCTCGCGGCCGGGATCATCATCGGTAACGGCTAGTGAATTGAGAACGCGACGGCGTTTGATCCCTAACGCCGTTGCCATTTATGAGACACGCGTGAAATCGACTATTTCTCGCCCGGCAGGTTGACGCGGCGATGCGAAGCGTGTGCATCTGGTGTGGAGCTTTTCAAAGCAACCAACCAACGCCGCAATGATCATTAAGCCTGAATTTCACACTTTTGCGCTCACCGCCCTCGTTGGCAGCATCGGCGCCCTGCTTGCCAGCCTTCTCGGTGTTCCCGCCCCGTTTCTATCGGGGCCGGCGCTTGCGGTGACGCTGACCGGCCTTGCTGGCGTGAAACTTGGAATTCCCGTCGCCATCCGCAACGCCTGTTTTGTCGTCGTCGGCATTTCCATGGGAACGAGCGTCACGCCTTCGGTGCTTGACGCCGCGAAGACATGGCCGCTGAGCTTCGTTGTCGTGCTCGTTGCCGTCGTCATCATGCTTTACGTGGCCTATTGGATATTGCATTACGGTTTCGGCTACGACCGGACGACCGCGATGCTCGGCGCCTCTCCCGGTCATCTCAGCTATATCATCAGCCTTGGCGCAGAGACGAAAAGCGACCTTGCGACCGTCAGCATCGTGCAAAGCGTGCGCGTGTTGGCGCTCACACTTTCGGTGCCGCTGATCGTCGAATATTTCGATCTCGTCAGTACCGAGCCCCTGCTGACGAAGCCGCCAATGGACCTTCTCACTCTCGGCCTCACCATTGTGGCCTCCCTGGTAACCGGCTGGCTTTTCCTGCGCTGGAAGTTCCCGGCGGCGCTGTTGCTGGGCGGCGTTGCGATTTCCATCAGCACGCACATTACCGGCCTCACCGAGGGCGGCGTGCCGACATGGCTCAGCTTGCCGGTCTATGTCCTGATTGGCTGCCTGATCGGCACACGCTTCTCCAATGTTTCGCTGCTGGAGGTGCGGAAAGGCTTCGTTGCGGGTTTTGTGGTTACCATCGCCGTCATGGTGATCGCCGGCAGCATCGCCTGGTTCATCTCATCTGTCACGGGCGTTCCCCTCAACGCCGTCATGATCGCTTATTCCCCCGGCGGCCTCGAAACAATGGCGGCGATGGCCGTCATGATGCATGCAGATACGGCCTATGTCGGCTCTCACCATGTGATCAGACTGTTATTTCTTTCGGTGCTGATGCCTCTTGTCATGGGCAAGGGGGCACGGATGCGAGATGGCGGCTGACCGTCATTTCATGTTCTGCCGGGGTTGCAGTGACAATTTCATCTGAAGGGCGCTGAGGTATGGAGAACCATGTATGAAACGCTTGATGATGTTGACAGCGGCAGGACTTGCGATTGCCTTTTCAGCTACCGTTGCGCAGTGCCAAGTGGTGGTCTCGTCGAAGATTGATGAGGAGAGCGCCGTTCTCGGCAACATCATCCTCGCCGTCCTCAACCATAACAAGATCGAAACCACTTATCGTCTTCGGCTTGGAACCACTCCAGTTATACGCAAGGCGATGATCGCGGGAGAGATCGACATCTACCCCGAATACACCGGCAACGCCGCGTTCTTTTTTTCCAGGGCGGACGATCCGCTCTGGAAAGGCGCTTCGACAGCGTATGAGGAAGCGAAGAGACTGGATTATGACGCCAACAAGATCGTCTGGCTGACGCCATCCCCTGCGAACAGGGCTTGGGCTATTGCGTTGCGCAAGGATGTTGCCGACAAGAACGAGCTAAAGACGCTGTCCGACTTCGCCAGATTTGTCGTCGAGGGCGGAACAGTGGTTGTTGCGGCTTCATCGGAGTTCATTCATTCGGCCGCAGGATTACCGGCCTTTCAGACCGCATACGGCTTTACCTTGAAGTCTGATCAGCTGACCACTGCTTCCGCCGGAAATACTGCGTCCACCATTGCCGCGGCAGCAAACCGGACGGACAACGCCAATGCGGCAATTGTTCATGGCACGGATGGCGGCATCTCTCGTTCCGATCTTGTTGTGATGGAGGATGACAAGCACGCGCAATCGGTCTATCAACCCGCGCCGATCATTCGCGAAGACGTTCTAAAAAAACACCCTTTCATTAAGCAACTTCTGAAGCCCGTATTCGCTGCGCTTGACCTTAAAGCGTTGCAGGAACTGAACGCGCGCGTTCAGCTTGGCGGCGAATCGCCGAAAGAGGTAGCGATCGACTTCCTGATCAGGAATGGCTTCGTGAAGTGACACTTGCTAGTGGCGGGGAGCTTTCGCGATGCTCGGTGCATTGAAGTGATCTGCGACTGCCGCTTATGACTCTCGGCGGGCGTGAGCAATTGCGATCCTTCGTTGGCCTCAATCCCCAGATGTTCCACCTCGCCAAGCAGAACAGAAACGCCGCGAACCAGTCGCGGCGTTGTCTTTAAAGCGAGGTTTGACGCTTCATATTGAGGGACCACATCAACCGTGTCGATGTAGCCCTTATTCCCACTCGATCGTGCCGGGCGGCTTGCTTGTCACATCGTAAACGACACGGTTGATGCCGCGCACTTCGTTGATGATGCGGGTTGCCGCACGGCCGAGGAAATTCATGTCGTAGGGATAGAAATCGGCGGTCATGCCGTCTACCGAGGTCACTGCGCGCAGGGCGCAGACGAAGTCATACGTGCGATAGTCGCCCATGACGCCTACGGTCTGCACCGGCAGAAGCACGGCAAAGGCCTGCCAGATGGTGTCGTAGAGACCCGCCTTGCGGATTTCATCGAGATAAATCGCATCCGCCTTGCGCAGAATATCGAGCTTCTCGCGCGTGATCGCGCCGGGGCAGCGGATTGCAAGACCCGGACCAGGGAAGGGGTGGCGACCGATGAAGCTTTCCGGCAGGCCGAGTTCGCGGCCGAGCGCACGAACTTCGTCCTTGAAGAGCTCGCGC
The DNA here is from genome assembly GCF_052686535.1 of Agrobacterium sp. DKPNP3. Lineage (NCBI taxonomy): Bacteria > Pseudomonadati > Pseudomonadota > Alphaproteobacteria > Hyphomicrobiales > Rhizobiaceae > Agrobacterium > Agrobacterium sp. DKPNP3. The sequence continues at coordinate 81,216 of NZ_JBQYSN010000001.1, forward strand.
AGCGGTTCCACAAGCTGCATGTTCATGCGCTCGGGAAGGCCGCCGACATTGTGGTGGCTCTTGATGGTGACGGATGGGCCACCGGAGAAGGAAACACTTTCGATGACGTCGGGGTACAGCGTCCCCTGCGCCAGGAACTTTGGTGCACCCTTGCCATCGGCAGCGATCTTGGCCGCTTCGGCCTCGAACACTTCAATGAACAGGCGGCCGATCGTCTTGCGCTTTACCTCAGGATCGGAAACGCCAGAGAGTTCGCCGAGGAAGAGGTCGGACGCATCGACGTGAACGAGCGGAATATTGTAGTGGTCACGGAACATGCCGACGACCTGCTCGCTTTCGCCAAGCCGCATCAGGCCGTGGTCAACGTAAACGCAGGTCAGCTGATCGCCGATCGCCTCGTGGATGAGGATAGCTGCAACCGAGGAATCGACGCCGCCGGACAATGCACAGAGCACGCGACCAGTGCCGACCTGCTCGCGGATCTTGCGGATCATCTCGGCGCGATAGGCCGCCATCGTCCAGTCGGATTTGAGGCCGACGATCTTATGCACGAAGTTGGAGAGCAGCTTGCCGCCATCGGGCGTGTGCACCACTTCCGGGTGGAACATGGTCGTGTAATAGTGACGCTTCTCGTCAGCCGCGATGGCGAAAGGAGCGTTCTCGGAGGTTGCGATAACTTCGAAACCTTCCGGCAGCTTCGTGACGCGATCGCCATGGCTCATCCAGACGGGATAGCTCTTGCCCTGTTCCCAGAAACCGTCGAACAGTGGGCTTGCCTTCTTGATGTCGATATCGGCACGGCCGAATTCCGCCGCATGGCCACCTTCCACGACACCGCCGAGCTGCGTGCAGAGAGTTTGCTGACCATAGCAGATGCCAAGGATCGGAACCTTGCTGTCAAACACTGCCTGCGGTGCGCGCGGGCTGCCTTCCGCCGTTACCGATGCCGGGCCGCCCGAGAAGATTACGCCCTTCGGCTGAAGCTTCTCGAAAGCCTCTGCGGCGTTCTGAAACGGATGGATTTCGCAATAGACCCCGGCTTCGCGGATGCGGCGCGCAATCAGCTGCGTCACCTGGCTGCCGAAATCGATGATGAGAATGCTGTCGGGATGGGCTATCTGGGTCATGGCGAGCCTTTAAAGAAAATGACGGCTTTAGGCAACCCGCATGGAAGCGGCAATGGGCGGAAATTTGCGAAAATCGCAAGGTTTAAAGGGCGATCGAACCGTCTTTGATGGCCCGCGACAGGCGCTCGACAACCTCCGCCAGCTTTTCATCGATGATATCAAGATATTCCGTCCAGTCATCGACATGCTTCACATCCGACTTGCCATCGGAAATGCCACGCAGAGCGACGAGCGGAACGCCGTAGCGCTGGCAGGCGCGCAGAACCGCAAACGTCTCCATGTCCACCATATCGGCATCGACCAGACCGTAGGCAGCACCGGAAACGACATTGGCGCCGGTTGAGAGCCTTGCCTCCGCAACATCGGGGATACGCAGTGGTAATGGCACCTCGACTGGCAGGTCCAGGAAAGGCGTACGCCCCTTCTCGAAACCGAAGGCGGACGCATCCATATCGCGGTAGGACACCGACACCGCCTGATAAATGCCCGTTTGCTCCAGCGTTCGCGACCCGGCAGAGCCGAGCGAGACGACAAGATCGGGCAGGTGATCCGCGGCATCGAGGCCGGCAAGAACCGCCGTCACTGAACTTGCCGCTTCGACCGGGCCAACGCCGGTCATCAGTGGGGCAATCCGTGCCTGGAGGTGAGGGCCGTATTCGGCGGAAGCAGCCATGACGAAAAGAACGGATTTATCCGCGACATGCAAAAGCCGGTAGCTCATCCGGTAATGTCCTCACGCCCTTTCACCACCATCATGGTGCCCGTCATCGAGGCGATCAGCTTCGCGGGCCCATCTGACAGCGCGTAGGCGCGACCATCGGCAACGATCAGATTGTTGCCGGGCTTGATGATTTCACCACGAAACAGAAACCGCTCACCTCGCCCCGGCGACATGAGGTTCACCTTGAATTCGATTGTCAGGAGTGAAGCGTCCGGCTCGATGATCGTGTAGGCGGCATAGGTGCAGGCTGTATCCAGACCGGCAGCAATAACGCCCGCATGCAGGATGCCGTGCTGCTGCGTCAGCTTATCGTGGAAGGGTAGCTCAATTTCCACCAGTCGGTGTTCGATCCGGCTGATCTCGGCATTGATCGCCTGAACGACACCCTGCCGTGCAAAGCTGCTTTCTATCCGCTGACGAAAATCGCCGGGATCCGTGATCTCCATGGCTTACCCTGCCTGCTTCTACCTGATCGCAAACTGACATGGCGCGCCGCGTCAGGCAAGGCAAGGGGAATAGCGGCTTTTTAGTTCAACACGACGATGCTGGCGTTCAAGGCAGTGGCAAAAGCGACCCACAGCGCGTAAGGCGCGAACAGCAGGCTCGACAGCCGGTCGCGGGTAAAAGTCAGAACCATGAAGGCGATGATGCAGATTAGCATGGGGATGATGATGACGAGCGCGCCGACCGGGCTTTGCATGCCGAAAAAGATGGGCGACCACAGGAAATTGAGGACCATCTGTGTGAACCAGAGGCGCATCCGCGTACCCGTGGGCCTTCTGATCCAGGTGCGCGCACCCGCGATGCCGATCAGCACGTAAAGCGTTGTCCAGACTGGACCAAAAATCCAGTTCGGTGGATTGAAGAAGGGCTTTTGCAGCGACTGGTACCATTCACCAGGCACATTGTTGACGCCGATGAGAGCTCCGATGGCGACAACGGCGACGATAAAAACAATGTAGACGGTGAGGTTTTTCATGACGCTTCCAATGCGCGGCCCATATTTTTGTTCCCAAGCCTTTTCAATATTTTAGCCCGCGATGCGCACGATATGCTGGTCCCACGCGACGTCGCTGCGAATGGATCCGAAAAATCCATCATAGGAGGAAACCGCGATACCCTTGGCGGCGGGGGCCACGCCTGCAGCTTCGCGCATGGGCGTCTCGGAAACGACACGACCGGATTTTGCATCGAGCATCACCGCGGCGTTGCCATTGGGCGAGGTGAGGCCCACCAGCCCTTCGTGTCTGTTGACCGCGATGGCCCCGACATAATTGGCAAGGCGTATCGTTGTCTCCTCCGGCAGATCAAGGAAGGTTACATCCTCTCCCCTGGAGAAGTGGCCGACGAGCGGCGGAAGATCGTTGCGTGGTCCCTCATATTGGCATGCGAACCAGATACGGCCATCGTCACCAAGATCAACATGGCGGGTGGAAAGCTGCCGTAGTTTTTCCGGCATAGCGTGTTTCTGGATCAACCGGCCCGCTGCGGCATCCAGCAGCACGAGGGAAGGCTGCATCGCGTCGATATTGAGTTTCGTGCGGCCGAAATCCGGATGGGTTTCGATGCCGCCATTGGCGATCACGATCAGCCGACCATCATCGCTGACCGTCATATCGTGTGTGCCGATGCCGTGCGCGTCATATTCGCCGATGCGGGCAAAGCCGTTGCGGGCGTCATAAAGGCCGATAACACCGCGATTGCCATCGAAATCGTTTTCGCTGGCGTAGAGGATCGAACCATCCGGCGAGAACTGCCCGTGACCGTAGAAGTGGCGGTTCTCCGGCGTATGCATCACGACAGGTTCGCGCCGCCGCGTAGGGTCGAATGCCATGAAAAATGTGCCGGGACGGCGCGAAAAGGCCACAGTCATGCCGGTCGCGTGGCTGGTCGCCAAGCCATGGGCCCGAGCGGGAAGGGTGACCCGGTCGATGATCTCGCCCGCTTCGCTTACCGTTGCAATGCCGTAGGAGCCATCGCGGGCGCGGAAGGCGGAGGCAAAGACAGCGTCGGTTCTCTCCAGTGCATGGAGTGACCGTGGAGCAAGAGCAGCGAGAAAGGGAATACCCGCCGCCTTGATGAAGCTGCGCCGGTCTATCAGCAGCGGTCGACGATCCGGTGCCATCGGTTCAATCCCCGTCGGCGAAGGAGAAGCCGGAACTGAGGCCGATCGCCCCGCCATACTGGTCGTTGAGGCGGTAGATGAGATCTTTGCCATTGAGCAGCAGATAATCCACTTTCGCGCGCTGATCGTCCTGATCCAGTGCCTTCTGCACATCGGTGTCGATGGTTCCGGCGACGCGGACCATCGATTTGGCGATGAAGTCGATGGAGTTGACAATGGAGCGCTGGTCGGGCGGCACGAGTTCGACCATATCCGCTGCGTGCAGCAGCGTCTGAACAGCTTTGATATTGGCGGAGATGCTCTTCCAGGTCAGGCCGGATCGCCAGTAAATGGCGGTTCGGGCAAAGATTGCCTTGTCCGGTCCCTTGTAGAAGGTTTCGATCCGCTGGTCGCGGATTGCCTCTGCGCCGTGCACGAGAATGCCGAGCAACCCGACGAGCGCCTCGCGCTCGTCGCGGAAGACGGGGTTGTCCGGTCCCGGCTGTGTCCAGTTTTTCTGTGCACCATCAGGCGCGTTCCAGCTGTCGGAAAGCTCTGTCGCCACATTGGCGATGTTACCGGCGATGGCGGCGCCGAAGCGGCAGCGGAAATCGCCCTTCTTGTCGAGCAATTCTTCCGCGCCCGTGCCGTAAAGCACGAATTCCAGCGCGCCAAGCCCCTGTGCCGCGACGCTCTTGCCTTTCAGGCCATCGGCGGTGGTAACGCTTTCATCCTTTTCCGAAAGGTAACGCTGCACCTGCTTCAGGCCGAGACCCTTCTTGTCGGGGTAATAAAGCACGCGTTCGAAACGGTTCTTCTCGATGACAGGTCCAACCCGCACGATTTCGATGGTCGACCAGCTTGATACGGTATCGGCAAAAGCCACCTTGGCCGCTGTTTCCGTCACCGGGGAGGGAGCTTCGCAAAGGGCTTTCATGCTGCCCTCGAGTTTTTCCGCGGCCCCCCTGAAGTGGTCGTAGCCGGGGCGGATAAATCCATTCACCGCCTTTTCCATCACGCTGCGCACCTGCACAGGGTCAAGCGGCGGTGGTGGCAGCAGTTCCACATCCTGCGCCCTTGCCAGGGGCGCAGCGAAAAGCAGAAAAACGGACAGGACACTGGATAATTTTCGCATGGCAAGCTTCATCAAAGGGACTCCAGAAAGGCCAGCAAAGCCTGCCGGTCGGATTTTTGCAAGGCGGCGAAGGCGTCGCGCGCCGTCTTCCCTTCGCCACCGTGCCACAATATCGCTTCCAGCAGGCTGCGCGCCCTGCCATCGTGCAGGTAAAAGCCGTTACCGTTCACGCGCTGCGTCAAGCCGATACCCCAGAGCGGCTGGGTGCGCCAGTGCCGCCCGCTGGCTTCGCCCACCTGCTGACCATCGGCAAGATCCTCTCCCATGTCGTGCAACAGGAAATCCGAATAGGGCCAGATCAACTGAAAGGAATGCATGGGGTCGGTGGCGTCGCGGCGGGTGACGAATTTCGGCGTGTGGCAGGCCGTGCAGCCGGACGTATAGAAAAGTTGCTTTCCATGGAGGACGACCGGATCATCAACATCTCGGCGGCGAGGGACGGCGAGGTTTTCGGTGTAGAAAGTTACGAGATCGAGTATGGGATCGGGTGCTTCCACCGGCCCAAGCCGGTGTTGCACGCCCGTCGGCATGGCAAGACAGTTCTTCTGTGCAGAAGTGCAATCGCCATAGGCATTCGGCGCATCCGGCGTGGAAATGCCGATATCGTGGGAAAAGGCGCTGGCGCTCTGGTCGCGCACGCTGGCATTCTGCGCTTTCCAGCCAAACCGGCCAAGCTTCGTCTCGCCGGTGCGGTGATCCTTCACCCATGCCGGACGCCCGGAAATGCCGTTGCCATCTTTATCGTCAGGGTCGGCATTGGCCAGAATATCGGCCTGCCCAATCGCTTCGATGAGACCAAGCCCGAGCGTGGGCATGGCAATGCGCGCTGACAGCGTCGTGTCAGCGCCGATGGGGCCATAACTCAAATCTTTAACGACGTAGGCAGGCTTGCGCAGCATTATCACTTCACCATCCGAAAGCTTGACCGGCGCTTCAGTGTAGGTGATGACCGGTTTGCCTTCGGCTGCGAGCCCCGGGATAGCCAGAGTCTGCAACTGCCGGCCATAGGTCTCATCGGGAAAATTCAGCACCTCATGGCGCGCAATCGCTGCCCGTTCCGTCTCGTCCCGGGCCGGTCGCGCCAACCGCAGAAACAGAGAAACGGGGTCTTCTCCGGCAAGTGGCGGGCGGCCCCTGCCGTCATTCACGTGGCAGGTCTGGCAGGATCGCGCGTTATAGAGAGGGCCGAGCCCATCCGAGGCCTGTGTGGAGGAGGGCGAGGAAACCCAAAGTTTCTGGAAAAGCGCGTTGCCAAGCTTGAAATCCTGCTTTCGTTCGAAAGGCATCGTCGCGGACGGATGGGAAAATGCGTTGCCATCGACCTTGCCGGTGCTGGTGGTCGCGCCGCCGGACATGGCCTCGAAGGGCTCCGGCTTCGTGAAATCGGTCGTCGGCGCAGTGACAGCCAGCACGCGGCTTCGGTCGGCCTCCGTCAGGTCGTCACGCAGCGGTGCCGCGAGCGTCACCGACGCCACCAGGCAGGCTGCCCCGGCGACGAAAAACGGCTTGCGGATCGGAGGCAGCGACATTTCCATGACGGTGGGAAAGCACATTTGACAGGCGGGCCGCAGTGGACTGCGGCCCGCCCGAATGATTATTTGAAGACGGTGGTCGGATTGTCCAGGCTGTCCGAACCCTCAAGCTGGATCTTGCCAAGATCGAGTGCCGCAATAACGCGTTCGACCGTCTTGGTCTGGTCGATCAGGCCATCGATGGCCGCCTGAACCACGGCGTTTCCTTCCTTGTTGCCTTCGCCGATCATCTGGTCGTAGGCCTCGACCGTCTGGGCACGCTTTTCCATCGCATGCATGGCGTCGAGCGTCTTGTTAAGCTTTGCCAGCATCTCGTCGTTCAGCGCTTTGTCCTTGGCGCCGACGAGTTCCGACAGCGACGCACCAGTCATCTTCGTGCCGTCCACGCGGGTGTAGTCCCCCGTATAGGCGGCCGCGATGCCGATCGCGTCGTTGAGATGCGAATTATAGGTATTGTCCGAGAAGCAATCATGCTCCTCTTCAGGATCATGCAGCAGCAGGCCAAGCTTCATGCGCTCGCCCGCAAGCTCACCATAGGAGAGTGAACCCATGCCGGTCAAAATGGCGGTGAGGCCCGCTTTCGGATCGGCTTCCACCGTCTTCGTCGCCTCACCCTCCGGCGCCCAGGCATCCACCATTTCCTGAAGATCCTTGATCAGGAGAGTGGAGGCTGATTTCAGGTAATCTGCGCGGCGGTCACAATTGCCATTGGTGCAATTCGCCTTGTCGTAATCTGTGTAGGGGCGGTTGCCGGCGCCCGGCCCGGTGCCGTTCAGATCCTGACCCCAGAGCAGGAACTCAATGGCATGGTAACCGGTCGTCACATTGGCTTCAACATCCCCCGCCTCGTGTAGGCTTTCGATCAGCTCCGGGGTGATCTTGGAGGCGTCGACGTCCTCACCGCTGATCTTGATCTTCGGATTGGCAATGATGTTGGCAACGTAGAGCTCGTTCTCATCGCTTTCCGTACCGTAAGAGGAGTCGACATAATCGATCAGACCCTCATCCAGCGGCCAGGCGTTGACCTTGCCTTCCCAGGCATCGACAAGCGGATTGCCGAAACGATAGACTTCCGACTGCTGATAGGGAACGCGCGCCTTGATCCAGGCTTCGCGGGCGGCTTTGAGGGTCTCTTCGCTCGGCGTTGCGATCAGCGCGTCGATAGCCTTGTCGAGCGCCTTCGCGGTGGTCAGCGAATCCTCATATTTGGCATGGGCCACATCCGCATAATGCTTGATCACGGCTGCGGCGTCGGTCGCTGCCCGTGCAGGTGGCGCGGTGAAGACCGCCGATGCGGCCAGAAGCGCGAAGGACGCGCTGAGAATTGTCTTGCGGATCATGAACCCTCTCCTTCGGCAGACACGACATAACGTCGCGCTGCGGCAGGCGAGTTCTGACCTAATCACAAACTTGTGTCAAACATTCTAGTTTAGAATGCTTAGAAACAACGCCGCGCCGCGCTCCTCAACTAAAATCGCTGCGTGCAAAACCTGTTTTATGCTTTGCGGTTCATCACGCAAAAGAAGAATCCATCCGTATCTGTGGTTGCAGGCGTCAGCGTTACTGTCTTGCCATCGGAAGAATGCGGTTTATTCGCTTTGCCGCCGAAAATCGTCTGCCAGCGCTCAATCGCGGACTCAATGGCAAATTCAGGGTTCTCCTCACAGAAGCGGCGCACCTGCTGTTCGTTTTCTTCCGGCAATACCGAACAGGTAACATAAAGCAACTCGCCGCCCGGTCGCACGAAGCTCTTCGCCTGCGAAAGCGCCTCGCCCTGCTGCTGCACACGCTCTTCCAGATTGCGAGCCGTCAGCCGCCATTTCGTATCAGGGCGGCGGCGCCATGTTCCGGTGCCGGTGCAGGGGGCGTCGACCAGGACGCGGTCGAATTTTCCCTCGAACGGGGCAAGGCCGGAGGCGCGGTCATGCACCTGCACATTGCGTGTACCGGCCCGCTTCAGCCGCTCGATGATCGGTGCGAGCCGTTTGCGATCAGCATCGAAGGCGTGAACCTGGCCCTTGTTGTTCATGCTGGCCGCCATGGCCAGCGTCTTGCCGCCGCCGCCGGCGCAGAAGTCCAGGATCTGTTCGCCTTCATGGGCACCGGCAAGATCGGCGACGATCTGCGAACCTTCGTCCTGCACCTCGAACCAGCCCTTCTGAAAGGAAAGTTCGGCTGTCACGTTCGGAAGGCGGGAAGGTCCTGCGCCGGCCGGTATACGAACGCCCTGCCGGGCAATCTGCGTGGCTTCCGCGCCGCTCTCCTCCAGCGCCTTCAGCACCTTGTCGCGCGTTGCCTTCAGCGTGTTGGCGCGAAGATCAAGCGTGGGGCGCTCGTTCAGCGCCTGCGCCTCGGTGAGCCAGCGCTCTCCAAATGCCGTTTCAAAGGAAGTTTGCACCCATTCGGGAATATCGCCCTGAATATAGGCCGGCGCCTCGGTGAGCGAACGGGATAAGAACGCCTGCTGCTTTTCCGCATCGGGTGCGGCGGGGGCGAACTTGTCGCCTTCGAATTCCGCCGCGAGCGCCTCGAAGCTTTTGCCCCATTGCCGCAGCAAAACTGCGTAGGCGAGAGAGGAAGCGCTATCATCATCCATCAGCCAGGCGTGCGAGAGCTTCATGCGCAGCGCGTCATAGACGATGTTGCCGATGGCCGCCCTGTCGCCGGAACCGGCGAAACGATGGGCAAGGCCCCAATCCTTCAGAGCATCGGCGACGGGACGTCTGCGTCCCTCAATGTCCGCCAATACTTCGATCGCTCCGGCCAAACGTCCGCCTAAACGCATTGTCTACCTCGTTCTTCTGATAAGCCCGGTTGGTAGACGCGAAAGGCGGCGAGGGCAAGGCTCAATCGGCCTTGACGACCTCATAGCAGACCTTGGCGGTGCCGGAACTGATCATGCCGATGTTCTTGGCGGCAGCCTTGGAAAGATCGAGAACGCGGCCCTTGATGAATGGCCCGCGGTCGTTGATGCGCACCACGACCGCCTTGCCGTTGCGGGCGTTGGTAACCTTGACCTTGGTGCCGAACCGCAGGGAGCGGTGAGCGGCTGTCAGGTTGGCAGCGTTCATACGCTCGCCTGAAGCAGTCTTGGAGGACAACGCATACCACGATGCGCCTCCACAACCATTTGCCGCATTCGCCTGAAGAGGCGCGATGATGGAACAGGCGGCTATAGTTGCAGCGGTGAAAGTTATACGACGGATATTCAACAAACTGTACTTCCCTGAAAATCGGCCCCGCGCCGATTGATTGTGCCCTTGCTAAACGGCCATTTACTGGCCTGAACGCCTTTTGATGCGAGATTGTAGGGCGAGGGAAAAATGGCGAAAAAAAGCTGATCTCAAATCACGAACTGTTACAAAGTGTAACATTCGTGATAACCAGCAGGAAAGGCGTCCCGACGACACGCGCCGTAACACTCGCAAAAAATAATGCAGAATCAAGGGTCAAGGGGAATGCTATTGCAAGTCACCGCTTCGTGAATCCTCTTCACGAAACGTGAGTGAAATATTTTTCCAATGAGTAGTATTTTAGCGATTCGGCGTAGTTAATTAAGTCTTAATTCGCCTGATTTCAACGAAAACCATCCGCTAAAATGCCATTGGATGGATTTTTCATCGTTTCCGCACCGCGCGTATTCAGCCTCGCCAAAGGCCGCTTTCCCAAAGTTGGCGCAGGGACTGTCGGTATTCCGGATAGGCAAAATCGAAGCCGAGATCCCGCATTTTGGCATTTGAGACACGCTTGTTCTCGCCATAAAAGGAGCGCGCCATCGGCGTTAGATCGGCGGTGTCGAAATCCTGCTCCGCGGGTGGTTCAACGCCCATCACTCCAGCTGCATAGCTCACCACATCCTGCGGCGGGCATGGCTCGTCGTCGGTAACGTTGAAGATGCCACGTTCATTTAGACGTGCCAAAAAGGCAGCGGCCGCGCCGATATCCTCCACCCTGATGCGGTTGAACACCTGGTCCTTCTTCACCAGCCGCCGCGCTGTCCCCTTCTCGAAGTTGATGAAGGTGTTGCGACCCGGACCGTAAATTCCGGAAAGACGGAGAATGGCAAGCGGCACATCGGCTTTCTCAGCTGCTTCGGTCCACGCAGCTTCCGCCGCCACGCGCTCCACGGACCGTGCGGAAACGGGACGGCAGGTTGTTGTCTCATCAACCCAGGCGCCCTGATGGTCGCCATAAACGCCAACGGTGGAAAGGTAAGCCAGCCATTTCAGATTTGGCAGCAATTTTTTGAGATCGTCGCCGAGACACGCAAGTAAAGGATCGCCTTCCTTGCTTGGCGCGACGGACTGTACGAGATGCGTCACATCGGCCATGGCGGCGATGAGCGCATCATTGAGCTGCGAGCCGTCAAAGATAAACGGGGCCATGCCTGCAGCGGCAAGGCTCGGGAATTTATCGGTGCTCCGCGTGGTGCCCGAGACGGTTGCTGCATCTATTTTCAGCGCGGTTGCGATGGCTTTTCCTGAATATCCCGCGCCGAAAATCATTACATGCATGCGTTACGCCTCTGCCTGTTGCCATTCCATTTCCGCCTCCGGATCAGTCTCCGGCGCGCGACCGGCAGAGTATGTACGGAATTCGTCCCTGTCCATAAGGCGCGATAAAGCCCAGACGGCCATGCCGCGCACGTCCGCGGAAGAATCGTTCTGCGCAAGTGTCTTGCACTGCTCGACAAATTGCCGGTCGGCAGAATTTCCAGCTGCAATCAGTACATTACGGATGAAGCGATTGCGGCCAATGCGCTTGACGGGCGAGCCGCTGAAAAAACTTCGGAAGGCGGCATCGTCGAGGGTCAGCAGGAAGGCGATGGACGGCTCCTTCAAATCCTCGCGCGCCTGCAACTTCATTTCGGAGGCGCTCGCCGCAAACTTGTTCCATGGACAGGCGGCAAGACAGTCGTCGCAGCCATAGATGCGATTGCCGATCATCGGCCGGAATTCGTGCGGGATCGGCCCCTTGTGCTCAATGGTAAGATAGGAGATGCAGCGGCGCGCATCCAGCTGATAGGGGGCAGGGAAGGCCGCCGTCGGGCAGGCGTCGAGGCAGGCGCGGCAGGAGCCGCAATGATCCTTCTCGGCCTCATCGAAACATAGCTCGGCCGTGGTGAACATGCTGCCCAGAAACAGCCAGGAGCCATGGCTGCGGCTGACGAGATTGGTATGTTTGCCCTGCCAGCCGAGACCGGCCGCGGCGGCAAGCGGCTTTTCCATTACCGGGGCAGTGTCGACGAAGACCTTCACATCCTCACCGGCGCGGGCAGCAAAGCGCGTGGCGATCTCCTTCAGCCGCCCCTTGATGATGTCATGGTAATCGCGGTTGCGGGCATAGACCGAAATGGCTGCCTTGTCCGGTTTCAGAAGCAGGTGGCGCGGGTCTTCCTCCGGGCCGTAATTGAGACCGAACATGACGATGGAGCGCACATCACCCCAGAGCGTTTTGGGTTCCGCCCGACGCGCCTCGGTTTCCTCCATCCACGCCATGGTGCCGTGGTAGCCATTTTCGAGGAACTGCCGCAGCCGCTCCGGTGCAAGCGGAATGCTGTCGGGTACCGTGATGCGACAGAGATCGAAGCCGAGCGAAATCGCCTCCCGACGAACGAAATCCGTCAGTTTGCGCGCGCGTACCCGCTGCTTGTCGTCGGCAACGTCGATCGTCTTTCCTCCAGAGGCCTATTGTGCGGCATATATAAGCTGAGGCGCACGCCACAGCAAATAACAGGGAGGACAGCCCTCAGAAATCCAGATCGGCGTAGTGCGAGGAGGGGGCAAGACGCGGGATGCGTTCGCTGAGAAACGGCCGGAATGACGGACGGGATTTCACCCGCTGATACCACTCCTTGGCAATAGGCGCTTCAAGCCAGTTGATCTCACCGAGATAATCCAGCACCGAAACGGCGGCGGCGGCGGCGAGATCGGCATAGCTCAACCGGTCACCAGCCAACCACGTGCGCGAGCCGGCCAGCCACTCCAGATATTTGATGTGCTGGCGGATGTTGTTGCGAGCCGTGCGCAGCAGCTTGGAATCCGGCGGTCCGCCACCCTGCGCCGCTGTCATCTGCAATTTGTAAACCCGTTCGCGCACCAGCGGCCGGGTCACGTCATTTTCCATCTTTTGCAAAAACCACTCCGTCAGACGGCGGATTTCCGCGCGCTGGAATGGGTCTTCCGCCAGAAGCCGCCGGTCGCGCTTCAAAACCCCATGCGTCTCGTCCAGAAATTCGGCGAGCACATAAGGGCCACTCAACGAGCGCATGTTGTCATCGAGATAGACCGGCAGGGTGCCGGCTGGATTGAGCGCCAGAAACTCCCGCCGCCTTTCCCACGGCTGTTCCTCGACGAGATCGGTCTGGAAGCCGTATTCCGCGAGAATCAGACGAACGAACCGGGACGCGGTCGACATCGGAGAGTGATAGAGAGTTGGCATTGGTACTCAATTTTTACGATTGGTTGGTATGATCGGCATTTGCCGGAAAACTTTTTCAGTTTCGCTTCATCAAGACGCTATAAGAGCTTGGCTAATTTAAAACAAGTTTAACGCAATTGCCTTCCATCGCCACTTTCCCCTGAAAAGAAGGATACCCCATGGGTGACCAGTCGATCATCAGCGCGATTTTGCTGGGCATTATCGAGGGGCTGACGGAATTCATTCCCGTGTCCTCCACCGCGCATGTGTTGCTCGCTGGTCATTTCCTCGGCTTCAAATCGCCCGGAAACACCTTCGCCGTTCTGATCCAGCTTGGCGCGATTCTCGCCATTCTTCTCGTTTATTTTCATAAGCTTGTCTCGATCGCTCTGGCGATGCCGACAAGTGCAAAGGCACGTCGTTTCGTCCTTGCCGTCGCGCTGGCCTTCCTGCCCGCGGCCGCCATCGGTGCTCTGGCGCATGACTTCATCAAGACAGTGCTGTTTGAAACGCCGATGCTGATCTGCGTCATGCTCATCGTCGGCGGGGTTATTCTGCTCGCCGTCGATCGCATGCCGCTGAAGCCGAAATATACCGACATCATGGAGTATCCGCCGTCGCTTGCGTTCAAGATCGGCCTTTTTCAGTGCCTTGCGATGATTCCCGGCACCTCGCGCTCGGGTGCCACCATCGTAGGCTCCCTGCTGATGGGGACGGACAAGCGTTCGGCGGCTGAATTCTCTTTTTTCCTGGCGATGCCGACCATGCTCGGCGCTTTTGTGCTGGATCTCTATAAGAACCGCGATGCGCTGAGCTTTGATGACAGCGCCCTGATTGCCGTCGGCTTTATCGCGGCCTTTGTGTCCGGCCTCTTCGTGGTGAAATCACTTCTGGATTTCGTGTCGCGCCGGGGTTTTGCGCCGTTTGCGTGGTGGCGCATCGTCATCGGTGCGCTCGGCCTTGTCGCACTACTCGTTGTTGGCTGACCCGCCGACGACCGCACAATAAAAAAGCGCCCCGGAAAACCGGCGGCGCTTTTTCTTTTAAAGCTGTAAGGCTGATCAGTTCGCGCTGATCGAAGCCGTTGCACAGGGGTCGACGCCGTAAGCCGGAGCACAGCCGGTCTTGCCCGCCGCAACCGTGCCCGGCGCCATGAAAGAACCCGCCAGAACCACCAAAGCCGCACACGCAAAAAAGAGTGCGATAGATCTGCCCATTTTATGATTGCCTTTCAGACGTTCGTTCGTGCGGATCGCGCCGCCGTGTGTGAATTGAGGGTTCGGGATATGTTTGGAATGTGGCGAATATCAATAAAGCAGCTTGCTGAATACCGGGTTAATGCGAAGTCTTTCCCACAGTTGCGCTTGTGCCACGCTTACCTGTTCCAGCACGTCGCCATTAACCAAACCGTCTGCTCTGCCGCTTCGTTTTGATTGGTCCTCCCCACCCCATCTTGCGGTGGAAATGCGCTGAAAGCGGTTTGGTTGCGATTTAAGGCACAAAAAAAGCGGGGACGTTGCCCCGCTTTGATGTTGGACGATGTGCGAGCCTCAGGCGGCCTTGCCGGCATTCGCGAACTGGCCGTGCTGACGGTATTGCACCATGTAGGACGGCAGAACAGACGAGACCCGAACGGGCGTGATGCCAATGCCTTCGAGCGTCAGCCCATTCTTTTCGGCATCAGCGGAAACGACATTGTCTTTCTTCAGGAGGGTCACCTGATCAGCTGTCAGCGGCGGCGAGATCAGCGGCACCAGCGACGCGACCTTGCCGATCATCGACGCAACGCCGAAAGGCAGATTGACGAAAGGACGTTCGCGATAGGTCGCGGCGAGAACCGCCTCAAGACAGTCGCGGAAGGTCATGACGTCCTGACCGCCGAGTTCGTAAATGGCGCCGGGCTTCAGCTTGCCGTCGACACTGCGGGCAACGGCCTCGGCAACGTCCTCGACGTAGACAGGCTGGAACCTGGTTTTTCCGCCGCCGATCAGCGGCAGGACTGGCAGGCTGCGAGCCATCTTGGCGAATTTGTTGAAGAAGTCGTCTTCCGGTCCGAATATGATCGAGGGACGCAGGATAATGGCTGCAGGCAGGACAGAATGGATCGCAGCTTCGGCGCGGCCCTTGGTGCGGCCGTAACCGGTCGGCGAATTGGCTTCTGCACCGATGGCGGAAATGTGTGTGAGCGTTGCGCCGGCATCGCGGGCCGCTTCGGCAATCGCTTTCGCACCGAATTCCTGAACGGCGTCAAACGTATTGCGCCCGCTCTCTGTCAGAATGCCGACGCAGTTGACGACATGATCCGCATCGGCAACGGCGCTGACAATGGAGTCGCGATAACGCAGGTTCGCCTGCGCAAAGGAAATCTGGCCGACATTGCCGAGCGGCTGCAAAAAGCCGGCAAGATCCGGACGGCGCACGGCGACGCGGATGCGATAACCGCGCTTGGCAAGCACTCTGACGACATGCCGCCCGACAAAACCCGAACCGCCAAAAACGGTAACGAGGGGGGGAAGGTTGGCCAAGGTCATGGGAGGCTCCTCAGAAGCTGTCGAAGAAATGTTTTTCAGTCTCTTAGCCCAAAGCTGCGCGCAGGTGAAGGGATGTTATGACGGTGCAGCGGAGGGTGCGCCAAAATGCGTCGGCTGATCGTCAAATCCCCTCGACGATCATCATTTCTGCATCTGAGACTTCCTGCCGAATTTTGGCGGCCGCCTGGTATTCCGGCGAATTATAGCAGTCGATCGCGTGCTGGACGGATGGGAATTCGATGATCACGTTGCGGGCACGTGCCTTGCCCTCAAGCTCCGTCACTGCGCCGCCACGCGCCAAAAAATTGGCACCGAAACGCTCGAAGGCGGGTTTTGCTGTCGAGACATAATCTTTGTAGCGTTCGCTGTCGCGCACATCGACGCGGGCGATCCAGTATCCCTTGGCCATGTCATTGCCTCCCATATCTTATTGGTTTGCCGGGTAGCTGGCCCGCAGCATGTCATCGAGAATGGCGCGGGCCGCCGCTTTCGGATCTTCCGCCCTGACGATCGGGCGGGCGACCACCAGATGGCTCGATCCTGCCTTGATCGCGTCGAAGGGCGTCATCACCCGCTTCTGGTCGCACAGATCGGCACCGGCGGGGCGGATGCCGGGAGTAACGACGGCAAGGTCAGGGCCGAGAATTTCGCGCACGGCCCTCGACTCTTCCGCGGAGCAAACGATACCGCCCATGCCCGCCTCCCGCGCCTGTTCCGCGCGGCGCAGCACGAGCGAACGCGCGTCGGAGGCATAGCCGGCCTCGGCAAGGTCGCTGTCGTCCATCGAGGTGAGTACGGTGACACCCAGCAGACAGAGGCCGGAACCTTCCGCCGCCTTGACCGCCGCGCGCATGGCTTTGGGATAGGCGTGGAGCGTCAGCATCGACATACCCATGCGGGCAATGTTCTCGACGCCGGAAGCAACCGTGTTGTCGATATCGAGCAGCTTCATGTCGAGAAAGACCTTCTTGCCGCTCTGGACAAGGTCACGCGCGAATTCCAGACCACCGGCAAACACCAGTTGATAGCCGATCTTGTAGAAAAGGACTTCGTCACCGATTTTCGAAACGATGTCTTCGGCCTGCTGCACAGTCGGAACATCCAGCCCGACGATGAGTTTTTCGCGCGCGGTCATTGTCTTATCCCTGCCATGTTTCCATTGCCGTCCAGTCGCATGTGGGGGAGGCGGCTGCAAGCAAAAATTGGGCGACTGAGAAGCGGAACAGGTTGCCGCCGCCCGGCGGCTGGTCCTCGGCGCGGCTGATGCCGCGGCCTTCGATATGGCATTTCAAAAGTGTACCCACGCCGCCATGGCCGACAAAGGCGATTGGCTGCTGCCCGTCGTGTCGGTCGAGAACGGCCCGGACAGCGCCGACGATCCGCGCCTGCGCGTCGATCGCCCGCTCCCAGCCCTGATAACTCTCCTCAGGATGGGCGAAGAACCAGTCCGCCGCCTTCTCGAATTCCGTCGGCGGCAGGAAGCCGGTGGCGGACCGGTCGTTTTCATGCATCACCGAGATGATCTCTATCGTCGCACCGGAGGTTTCTGCGAGGATACGGGCAGTCTCGATCGCCTTGGTTTCAGCACTGGAAACGATGCGGCGCAGTGATTTCGCCCAAGGCAGACGGCTCGCCTGCCTTGCCCGTTCTGCGCCCTTTTCAGAAAGCTCCCATTCAGGAACGGGGACGGCCGCGTCGATCTTGACCTGTGGGTGGGTGATGTAGAGCGCGTAGATGGATATCGGTCCTCAAAAGGCGATGGTTAGGGGAAATCGGCGCCCTAACCAATCGTTGCGACCGGAAATGCCGGCCCTGTCCAGTCAACGGGGCCGATCAGGCGCGCGTATAGGTCCACAATTGCGCCGGCGGAATATTGCGCACGATGAAATCGAAATGCCGGATATGGTAGAGATGTGGCTGCGCGACGATCGGGGAAATGGGGCCGTAGGATATCTGTACCACGGGGCGACCATGCGGCAGGCGCTTCAGCAATTCATCCAGAAGCTTGATGCGGGCGGCCATCGGAAAATTCAGCATCGGAACCGCCGAGATGACGCTGTCGAACATCTGGTCCTTATGCTCGCCAAGAGTCGCATCGAGATCGAAGGCGTCGCCGTTGACGAAGTTGACGCCGGGATAGCTTCTGAGCAGCTGCTGAAAGAAGTCGGTGGAATATTCGATCGCTGTCAGCTTCTCCGGCTTGATGCCGCGCGCCAGGATGGCCTTGGTGATGACGCCGGTGCCGGGACCGAGTTCCAAAACAGGCAGGCCGGAATGGGGGTTGATGACACTCGCCATTTTTTTCGCCGTGATCGACGATGTCGGGACAATAGCGCCCACTTTTTTCGGCTGGCTCACCATGCCTTTGAAAAAGCGGATTTCTTCCTCGAATTTCTGTTCAAAGCGTCGTTTCAGGTTAAGTGCCATAATTCCCCTCAGATAAATTTAGTCATTGTCAAAAAACTGTTACCGCAATGTTGATCCCATTTGGCGCAAAAACAAGGCAAAATGTCGTAACTGAGAAAATTCGCCCGTAGAACCTTGTCGCGCCCGCTCGAATCAAAAAACGCGGATGAACTGGTCACCGGCGCTTCCTTGGAAATATCGAAAAATGGCCGGTGTCAGACGCGCATCGGCATCAGAACATAAAGCGCATCGTCGCCCGCCGTGTCGCGGACGAGCGTCGGCGAGCCGGCATCGGCCAGCAGGAAAATCGCGTCGTCACCGGAGAGTTGCGACGTGATGTCGAGGAGATATTTGGCGTTGAAGCCAATTTCCATCGAATCATTGTCGTAACCAACAGCGACTTCTTCAGTAGCGCTTCCCGAGTCGGGATTGTTGACGGTTAGCGTCAGCTGGCCGTCAGTCAGCGCCAATTTCACTGCCCGGCCTCGCTCCGACGAAATCGTCGAAACACGGTCCACGGCACGAGCGAAGGTTTGGCAATCGACGCGCATCTCCTTGTCGTTGCCGGTTGGGATCACGCGCTGGTAGTCGGGGAAAGTGCCATCGATCAGCTTCGAAGTCAGAACGACCGTGCCGACGGTCAGACGGATTTTCGCATCCGAAACTTCCACCGTGACTTCCAGTTCCGGATTGTCCATCAGCTTCTGCAATTCGCCGACAGTCTTGCGCGGAATGATGATGCCCGGCATGCCTTCGGAGCCAGCGGGCGCATCGACGTCGGCGCGCGCCAGACGGTGACCGTCAGTGGCGACGGCACGCAGCTTCAGTTCGCCATTGCTTTCGATCGTGTGGAAGAAAATACCGTTCAGGTAATAACGCGTCTCTTCGGTCGAAATCGCAAACTGTGTGCGGTCGATCAGCATCTTCAGATCGGTCGCCTTCAGTTTGAAGGTGTGGCTGAAGGTGCCGGCGGTCAGATCGGGGAAATCCGCTTCCGGCAGGCATTGCAGTGAGAATTTCGAGCGACCGGAGGCGACGGTCATGGTGGAACCGTCAGGATTGGTCGCCAGAAGCACTTCCGAACCATCCGGCAGTTTGCGGACGATTTCATAAAGCAGGTGCGCCGGAACGGTGGTGGCGCCCGCCTGCTCCACCATAGCAGGTGTCGCTTCAGTGATTTCGAGATCGAGGTCGGTCGCCTTCATGTCCAGATTGGCGCCGGAGGCGCGCAGGAGCACGTTGGACAGGATCGGGATCGTATTGCGACGCTCGACGACCCGGTGAACGTGGTTCAGCGATTTCAGAAGGTTCGACCGCTCAAGAGTAATACGCATGGACGCTACCGCTTTCAACCGTTGCGACCCGGCCACCGCCGGATCGGCAAGAAGAGTCTTCACCGGCAAATGCCGGATAATGTGGACGGGCAAAATGGCAGAGTTATTGCAGAAAATGCAAGAGCGGAGTGCATCTGTCGCGCTTCATTTTGCTGCTATACAGCATGATCCACAGCCTTCCGCCGGCCGCTGCCCTTGTTCACCGCGTCTCTATTGCCCATAAAGAGCAAAACAGCAGAGAGTGGCTGGTCTTGACCGGTCCCAAAGATTGGAAGCCCTGTGAGGCAGGAAACATCAAATCGCGACGCCAGACAGATGGCGAAGGAATTCAGGATTGGTACCGCTACCGTTCCGGCGCGGCCGCTGGAGCCGGCGCTTTATCTCGTGGCGACCCCTATCGGCAATCTCGGCGATATCACCATCCGCGCGCTGGAGACGCTCGCCTCGGCCGACGTTCTCGCCTGCGAGGATACACGCGTCACCCGCATTCTACTTGAACGTTACGGCATTCTCACCCGGCCGCTTGCCTATCACGAGCACAATGCCAATGAAGCCGGGCCAAAGCTCATTGCCGCGCTGGAAGCGGGAAAATCCGTGGCGCTGGTGTCGGATGCCGGAACGCCGCTTGTCTCCGATCCCGGCTATCGGCTGGGCCAACTCGCGCTTGAGGCCGGCCATCGCGTGGTGCCGATTCCCGGTGCCTCCGCCCCGCTTGCGGCCCTTGTCGGGTCTGGGATGCCGAGCGACTCCTTTCTGTTTGCGGGCTTCCTGCCAGTGAAGGACCGCGGCAAACGCGACCGCTTTGCCGAACTGGCAAAAATACCGGCCACCCTCATATTCTTTGAATCGCCCCATCGCATCGGCGCCTCCATCAAGGTCGCGTCCGAAGTGCTGGGCCGCGATCGTCGCGGTGTGGTCTGCCGAGAGCTGACAAAGACATTCGAGGAGTTCCGTCGCGGCACCCTTGGCGAACTCTCGGATTATTATAATGACGACCGGGTGGTGAAGGGCGAGATCGTGCTTCTGGTGGAGCCGCCATCCTATGACGAGATTCCCGATATTGAGGATGTCGAGAAGCTTCTGAAAGATCTTGTCGCCACCATGTCCGCCGCAAAGGCTGCCGGCGAAGCCGCGAAGCTGACAGGCCTGCCGCGCAAGGAGCTTTATCAAAGGTTGCTTGATATGAAGGAAACGGATGGACGCTGAAGGGCCAAGCAGCAGAAGGCGCAAAGCCGAGCGCCGCGGCCATGTCGCCGAATATTGGGCGGCGTTTTATCTGCTGTTGAAGGGATATCGCATTCTAGCCATTCGCTATCGAACCCGGCTTGGCGAAATCGATCTCATCGCTCGCAAGAAAGATATTATTGCCGTCATCGAGGTAAAGGCGCGGCCTTCGGGCATGGGCGCGGTTGATGCGGTTGGTGTCCAGTCGCAACAGCGCATCCGGGCGGCGGCAGACCTCTGGCTTGCCCGCCGAAAGGACGCCGAACGGCTATCCCTGCGCTTCGACATCATTGCCATCATGCCGAGGCGTCTGCCGCAGCATTTCATCGACGCGTTCTGAGGAGGGAAACAATGTCCACCGAGCTGGAAAAAATGGCTACGGGCGATTGGTACAGCTGCATGGACGCTGAACTCGACAGGCTGCGCTGGAATGCGCGGCGGGCCGTTCATGAGCACAATACCATGCCGCCGGATGAGCGCGGCGCCATCGGACCGCTTCTGCGCGCCCTTTTTTCTTCCGTGGGTGAAGGCGTGTTCATCGAAGCGCCATTTCATTGCGCCTACGGTTTCAATATCTCGTTCGGCCGAAATGTTTATCTCAATGCCGGCTGCACCATCCTTGATTCCGCCCGCGTCACGATCGGTGACGGGTCAATGCTGGGCCCCGGGGCTCAGATTTATTGCGCGGAGCACCATCTGGATCCGGGACCGCGCGCGCAAGGCATTGAAATTGCAAAGCCGGTCACGATCGGGCGCAAGGTCTGGATTGGTGGCGGAGCGATCATTCTGGCTGGCATCAACGTTGGCGATGGCGCGATCGTCGGCGCCGGTTCGGTGGTGACGCGGGATGTCGCGCCGGGTGCGACCGTTGTTGGAAATCCGGCACACCCTATAGAACGCATAGCCGGCTGAGATACTCGCCAGCCGCTGTTATAAATCTGACATGGAACTGTCAAAGAGGCGTCATTGAACCCCTCTATTCGCATCCTCACCCCAATAAATGGTGGAGAGGATTTGACATGTTCAAGAAGTTTTCCATGGCCGCTGTGGCCGTCAGCATTTCGGCGACCTCTTCCATGGCGGCGACCAACATCACCTGGTGGCACGGCATGGGCGGCCGGAACGGCGAAGTCATCAACGAAGTTTCGCAGAAGTTCAACGAAGCCCAGAAGGAATGCGCGCTGACGCCGGTTTCCAAGGGCTCCTACGAAGAAGCGCTGGCTAGCGGCATCGCGGCTTTCCGTTCGGGCGAACAGCCGAACATTCTTCAGGTTTTTGATGCCGGTGCCGCCACCATCATCAACGCCAAAGGCGCCGTCATCCCGGCTGAAGACCTGATCACCAAGGCCGGCTACAAGTTCGACCGTGACGCCTTTATCAACGGCGTACGTTATTTCTATGCTGCCGCTGACGGTAAGTTTGTCGGGATGCCGTTCAATTCCTCCGCGCCGATCATGTACATCAACGACGAAGCCCTGAAGAAGGCCGGCGTCGAAGCGCCGAAAACGTGGGAAGACTTCGAGAAGATCGCACCGAAGCTCAAGGAGGCCGGCTACATCCCGCTGGTTCAGTCGCAGCTGACCTGGCAGTTCACGGAAAACTTCTTCTCCCGCAACAACATCCAGTTCGCCACCAACAACAACGGTTACGACAGCGTCATCGACACCAAGCTCAAGGTGACCGACCCGAACCTCGTCATGATGTTCGAGAAGCTGAAGGACTGGAAGGACAAGGGTCTGTTTGCCTATTACGGCGCCGGCTGGAACGATAACCAGAAGCCATTCGAAGAAGGCAAGGTTGCTCTCTGGATCGGTTCTTCCGGTTCCTTCGGCGGCCTCCAGAAGACGGCGACGATGCCATTCTCGGCAACCTTCCTTCCGTATTGGGGCTCGATCAAGGGCGCCGGCACCAACTCCTTCATCGGTGGTGCTGCTCTCTTTGCAATGTCGGGCAAGTCGGAAGCCGAAAACAAGTGCGTGGCCGACTTCTTCCAGTTCCTGACCTCGCCTGAAATCCAGGTCTTCTACCACAAGGCAACCGGTTACGTCGCCATCACCAAGGCCGCCTACGAAAAGGCCAAGGCAGAAGGTTATTACAAGGAAAAGCCGGTCGCCGAAGTCGGCATCCAGCAGCTGTCCCTGCCGGGCGGCGAGTGGTCCAAGGGTTATCGCCTTGGCTTCTATCCGCAGATCCGCGCCGTCATGGAGCGCGAATATAACCGCATCTTCTCCGGCGAAGTGACCCCGAAGGCTGCCTTCGAGATCATCGAGAAGGAAGGCAACGACCTTCTGGCCCGCTTTGCCAAGACGGCTGGTTGATCAACCGCGTTCGAAATCAAAGATCGTTGCCGAGCCTCCTTTCCGCGGAAGGGAGGCTCGCTTCTGGAAAAGGAAGCGCAAGCGTGGCCTACACATCTTCTCAACCCGGCACCGTTTTGGCTGGCCGTTCGAACAAGACGGGAAAACCGGCGAAGGCTGCTGAAGCTGGCATGAAGCGTGTTCAGTTTTCTGCGTCCTACGTGCCTTATCTGTTCCTGGCGCCACAACTCGCCGTTATCTTTGTTTTTTTCTACTGGCCATCCGTTCAGGCCATACAGTCGTCTTTTTACATCGAGGATCCGTTCGGCTTCGGCGCCTCCTTTGTCGGCTTCGCCAATTACACGGATGCGATCTTCAGCCCCGAATATGTCAGCATCGCCAAATTCACGGTGGTCTTCACCATCTTGGTAACTTTCTTTTCGCTGGCGCTCGGCCTGCTGCTCGCCGTCAAGGCTGATGCGGTCATTCGCGGCAGTTCGACATACAAGACGCTGCTGATTTCGGTTTATGCCATCGCGCCGCCCGTTGCCGGCCTCATCGGCATGATGTTTTTCGACCAGCACATCGGCCCCTTCGTAAAGATGGCCGCGTTTTTAGGCTGGGACATGAAGGTCGGGCTCAATTATTCAGACACGGCTTTCGCCATGATCGTTGTCGCGGTCTGGAAGCAGATCCCCTACAACTTCATCTTTTTCCTTTCCGGCCTTCAGAGTGTGCCCGTCTCCGTGCGGGAAGCTGCGGCGATCGACTGCCGCTCGGGCTTCCGCCGGTTCTGGACCGTCATCATGCCGCTTCTGGCGCCGACCGCCTTCTTCCTGCTGATCATCAACATCACCTATTCGCTTTTCGACACCTTCGGCGTCATCGACGTGATGGTGAAGGACAAGGCGGCGAATAATCCCATCACCCTGGTCTACAAGGTGTTTCTCGACGGCTTCCGCGGCAATGATATCGGCGGATCGTCGGCCCAGTCCGTCATCCTGATGCTGGTCGTCTTCGTCCTCACCATCATCCAGTTCCGCTTCATTGAGAAGCGCATCCATTACAATTGAGGGATATGACGATGTACAAGACAAAACCCCTCGATCATCTGGTTCTGATCATGGGCGCTGTGTTCCTGATCCTGCCGGTCATTGTTGCCTTCATGACGTCCACGCATACGGCCGCGGAAATTCATCGCGGCGGCCTGGCTATCCTTCCCGGCGACAATTTCCTCGAGACCTACGAAAAGGTGCTGACACAGAAGGGCGGATTCACCGGTCAGGTCACGGGCCTCAACATGGTGCTGAACTCGCTGATCCTCGGCATTGGTTTCGCCGTCGGCAAGATCGTCCTGTCGATGACGGCGGCCTATGCAATCGTCTATTTCCGCTTCCGGTTTGCAACGCTCGCCTTCTGGATCATCTTCACCACGCTGCTGCTGCCGCTCGAAGTGCGCATCATGCCGTCCTACGAAGTAATGAGCAAACTCGGCCTTTTGAACTCGTACACCGGTCTCATCGTGCCGCTTCTCGCATCTGCCACGGGTACCTTCTATTTCCGGCAGTTCTTCAAGTCGGTCCCGGAGGAACTTCTGGAGGCTGCCCGCATCGACGGGGCGGGGCCGGTGAAGTTCTTTATCGATGTGCTCGTTCCGCTCTCGCGCACGATGATGTCGGCGATCTTCATCATCATGTTCGTTTATGGCTGGAACCAGTATCTCTGGCCGATGCTGATGACGACGGATGAAAGTTTCTTCACCCTGATGCGCGGCATCAAGTCGATCCTGCAGGTCTGGGTCGGTTCGCAAATTCCCGATTACAACGAAGCTTTCGCGCTCGCCGTGCTGGCCATGCTGCCTCCGGTGCTGATCGTCGTCATTTTCCAGCGCTGGTTCATCAAGGGCCTGACCGAAAGCGATAAATAAGGAGACCAAAATGGCCGCTATAGACATCAGTCAGGTCTGCAAGGATTATCATGGCGGCGTGCGTGCCGTGCACGACGTCGACATCGACATCAGGGATGGCGAGTTCATCGTTCTCGTCGGCCCCTCCGGCTGCGGCAAGTCCACGCTGCTGCGCATGGTTGCCGGCCTTGAGGATATCTCCGAAGGCACGGTCAGGATCGGCGAGCGGGTGGTGAACCAGGTTGATCCCGCCGATCGCGATATTGCCATGGTGTTCCAGAACTACGCGCTTTACCCGCATATGTCGGTGCGTGAAAATCTCGAATACGGCCTGAAGAACCGCAAGACGCCAAAGGCGGAAATCGATTCACGTGTGGCCGAAGCCGCGCGCATGCTGCAGCTCGAACCCTATCTCGATCGAAAGCCGCGCGCCCTGTCCGGTGGCCAGCGGCAGCGTGTGGCCATGGGTCGCGCCATTGTGCGCAAACCGGCGGCCTTCCTGTTTGACGAGCCCCTGTCCAACCTTGATGCCAAGTTACGCGTTTCCATGCGCGGCGAAATCAAGCGTCTGCAAAAGCGTCTTGGCACCACGTCCATCTATGTCACACACGACCAGCTAGAGGCCATGACGCTGGCGGATCGGCTTGTGGTGCTGAATGGCGGGCGGATCGAGCAGATCGGCGCGCCGCTGGAGGTTTATCACACCCCGGCCTCCACCTTCGTTGCCAGCTTCATCGGCTCGCCGGCCATGAATCTGCTGAATGCGGAGTTGCACGGCGACAGTCTGGCTGTCGGACCGTCGCTCTTTGCACTTAATGGGTTTGCCCCCGCCTCCGGGCCGGTGACGGTGGGCATGCGGGCGGAAGATTTTCGCCTCGCGGCAGCGGGTGAGCAGGGCTTCTCACTACGGGTCGATTACATTGAGGAGCTGGGCTCGCAGCGCCTTATCCATGGCATGATCGGCGACCAGAACCTGACCGTGGCTTTCCCGCCTGAAATCGACATTCCCGCCGTGTTTTTGGTGACGATCAGCCCTGAAAAGCTTCACTTCTTTTCCAGCGAAACGGGCAAGCGCATCGGCGGAAACGCCAAGCAGATTGCCAACCAGCCAGCCCAACTGGCGACCGTGTAATATCCGCGGTGAAATCGGCGCAATTCGTAAAATTGCGCCGATTGTCTGAGATGCTTTTTTACAATCCCGGTGCTAGAAGACTCCAATATTTCATGGGGGCTTTCTAACATGTCTTTGAAAATGATGTTCGCTGCCGCGGCAACCATGGCGGTCCGAACCATTCCGATATTGCCGGTCTATCTGCGGCGTAACCAAGATGAGGGCGTTGTCAGCGCCTCGTGCACCGATCTGCGGCTTCAGCCCGCCCCCATCAACCCGGAATGGATCGTCTCCGGCAACCCGCAGGCCCGCGCGGCCGATCACTCCCGCAGTGGAGACCGTGCGTCCAGCACTGCCATGTGGGATTGCACGGCCGGCGAATTCCGCTGGTTTTTCGGCTGGGACGAAACGGTGTATATTCTGGAAGGCGAAGTGCATGTGACCGCAGAAGACGGTTCGGTCAGCATCCTCAGGGCAGGCGATGTCGCCTATTTTCCGGCCGGAACATGGGCCACCTGGCGCGTGGACGACTATGTCCGCAAGGTTGCCTTCATGCGGCGTCCCTTCCCCAAGGCACTTGCTCTAGCTTACCGCGTCAAGAACAAGCTGTTTGCCGGCCGTTCCTACAAGCTCGCGGCGTGAACCCATAGAACCTGACCCGAGGCGGCACCTCGATAGCGCCGCCCTGGATTTGTGAAGGTTCAATAAAACTCACACCAACGACGCCTTGCAGCAGTTGCCTTTGAATGGGCGCTGCCCTACATCTCCTGAGGTTTTCTGAAGCATTTCCGGTTCTCCTCCGGTCCTGCCGGGGAGCCTGAAAAGACGGGACAATGGGCATGGCGGGGCCGATGACGCTCTCATGCTGCAAGAGGAAGATGCGCATGGCGAAGATCAAGAACGTCGCGATCCAGATGGATCATGTTTCCGGTATCAACATTGCCGGTGACTCCACCTTCGCCATCAGCCTTGAGGCGCAGGCGCGCGGCTACCGGCTGTTCCATTATACGCCTGAGCGCCTCTCCATGCGCGACGGCAAAATTTACGCCACCGTCGAGCAGATGGAGCTGCGCGACATCAAGGGCGACCATTTTTCCCTGTCTGAACCGCAGCGTGTCGATCTTTCGACCATGGATGTCATCCATCTGCGTCAGGATCCGCCCTTTGACATGGCCTATATCACCTCGACTCATCTGCTTGAGCGCATTCATCCAAAGACCTTGGTCGTCAACGACCCCGTCTGGGTCCGCAACTCTCCCGAGAAGATCTTCGTCACCGAATTCGCGGATCTGATGCCGAAGACGCTGATCACCAAGGATGTGGAGGAGATTGCCCGGTTCCGCAACGAGATGGGCGACATCATCCTGAAGCCGCTCTACGGCAATGGTGGCGCGGGAGTGTTCCATTCCGCGCGTGACGACCGCAATTTCTCCTCACTGCTGGAAATGTTCGGTCAGATGTTCCGCGAACCCTATATCGCTCAGCAATATCTGCCTGATGTCCGCAAGGGCGACAAGCGCATCCTGCTGGTCGATGGCGAGCCGGTTGGCGCCATCAACCGTGTGCCTGCGGAAAACGACGCCCGCTCCAACATGCATGCCGGCGGCCGGCCGGAGCCGACGGAATTGACCGCGCGCGAAAAGGAGATCTGCAGCCGCATCGGGCCGGCGCTGCGCGAACGTGGCTTCCTGTTCGTCGGTATCGACGTCATTGGCGACTACATGACGGAAATCAATGTCACCTCTCCAACGGGCATCAGGGAAGTGCGAAAATTCGGCGGTGCCGATGTTGCCAGCCTCTTGTGGGACGCGATCGAGAAAAAACGCGACGCTCAGGATTTCTGACGCGAGGGTAACGATCCAGCTTTGTTCCACGAGTACAACTAGATACAACTAAAATACATCGACAGCGAGAAATGGTTCGCTGGATGTTCTTGTTTTATTCTTTGGCCTGTGGCACGTTGCTTACCAGTAGCTGCAGAGAGGGCTCACCCCTCTCAAACAGCCGGTTTGCGGGGGCGGGCCATGGTCGCAAGGGTCAATACGGTTGCATTTCAAGGAATAGAGGGCGTGCCCGTTGAGGTGCAGGTCATGGTCGCGCCCGGGCGGGTCGGCATCCAGATCGTCGGCCTGCCGGATAAGGCGGTCGCCGAAAGCCGCGAGCGGGTGCAAGCTGCGCTTCACGCCTCTGGTCTTGCCCTGCCGGCCAAAAAAGTCACTGTCAATCTCGCGCCTGCGGATCTGCCAAAGGAGGGATCACATTTCGACCTTCCCATCGCGCTCGGTCTAATGGCTGCCCTGGGCGCTATTCCGGCGGAAGCGCTCGCAGACTATGTGGTCCTCGGCGAACTTAATCTTGACGGCACCATTGGGGTGGTTTCAGGTGCCTTGCCAGCTGCGATCGGCGCGAATGCGCTCGGCAAGGGACTGATCTGCCCTGCCGAAAGTGGGCCGGAAGCAGCCTGGGCGGGCGCCGGTATCGATATTCTTGCGCCTCGAAGCCTTATAGCGCTTGCCAATCATTTTCGCGGGACGCAGCGCCTTTCGCGTCCCACGCCAGCCATCCGTCCCAATCCGGTCAATCTGCCTGATCTCGC
Source organism: Agrobacterium sp. DKPNP3 (assembly GCF_052686535.1). NCBI lineage: Bacteria > Pseudomonadati > Pseudomonadota > Alphaproteobacteria > Hyphomicrobiales > Rhizobiaceae > Agrobacterium > Agrobacterium sp. DKPNP3. The sequence goes on from NZ_JBQYSN010000001.1 coordinate 109,660, forward strand.
CGATATCAAGGGACAGGAAAGCGCCCGGCGCGCGCTTGAGGTTGCGGCCGCCGGCGGCCATAATCTGCTGATGGTCGGTCCACCCGGCTCGGGCAAATCCATGCTTGCGGCTCGTCTGCCGTCCATTCTGCCGCCGCTGGAGGCGGCGGAATTGCTGGAAGTGTCCATGGTTCACTCGATAGCCGGCCAACTGTCCGGTGGTAGGCTCTCCGACCGAAGGCCGTTTCGCACCCCACACCATTCCGCGACCATGGCGGCGCTGATCGGCGGCGGTCTTCGCGCTAAGCCGGGCGAGGCCTCGCTCGCCCATCACGGCGTGCTTTTTCTGGACGAGTTTCCCGAGTTTGCGCCGCAGGTGCTGGATGCGTTGCGCCAGCCGCTCGAAACGGGCGAGTGCATCATTGCGCGCGCCAATCACCGCGTCAGCTATCCCGCAGAAATCCAGCTCGTCGCCGCGATGAACCCGTGCCGGTGCGGCATGGCGGGCGAGCCGGGCTTTACCTGTGCCCGGGGTCCGCGTTGCGTCGCTGATTATCAGGCCCGCATCTCAGGCCCGCTGCTCGATCGCATCGATATTCGCATCGACGTCCCTGCCGTTTCCGCTGCGGATCTCATCCGTCCGGTGGCGTCGGAATCGAGCTCGACAGTTGCCGCGCGCGTCGCGAGGGCGCGCTATGCGCAGCAGGAGCGATATGCGACCGCTGGCTTTCCGGCCGTTCGCACCAACGCCCGGTGCACGACAACGCTCATCGAAAAATATGCGGAGCCCGATGCGTCTGGCCTGCAATTGCTGCGCGATGCCGCTGAACGCCTCAAGTTTTCCGCACGTGGGTATCACCGTATTCTAAAGGTCGCGCGGACGCTCGCTGATCTAGATGACAAGCCGACGGTTGGCCGCATCCACGTCGCGGAAGCCGTTTCATACCGCATCGCTGGAGAAAGGTTGACGGTGGCGGCTTAAACATCTCCGCCAAAAGGGCGGGGGCTCAGCGTCAAGCATTTCCGGCAAGGTTGTGCAGCGGCTTTACGTCCGGATAACATGACAAAGCAAGGAGACAGGGACGTCAGCCGCTTCCGCTTTAACGGGCGTGGTCCATATACCGGTATCGCGGACGGACAGGCGCCTAAAAGGCCACGGCCCGAACCGAACTCGTCCCGGCCTCAGAACGGTGTTGGAACCGCAAAACAGATGTGCCGCCAGGGCGTAGGCGGCACATTGGATTTATCGGATCACTGGGAGCCATCAAAGCCCAATCGAAAGCGAAGTTTAAAGCCCCAGGCCCTCGAAAAGTGCGGTAGAAAGGTAGCGTTCCGCAAAAGAAGGAACGATGACGACGATATTCTTGCCGGCATTTTCTTCCCGCGTGCCGACCTTGATGGCCGCCGCCAGTGCCGCACCCGATGAAATGCCGACGGGAACGCCTTCAATCCGCGCGACAAGACGTGCAATTTCGAAAGCATCGTCATTGGTCACGGTGACGATCTCGTCGTAAATGCCGGTGTCGAGAATGGCGGGCGCAAAACCGGCCCCGATGCCCTGAATCTTGTGCGGGCCGGGATTGCCGCCCGAGAGAACCGGGCTGTCAGCAGGCTCGACTGCTATAACCTTGAGCTCGGGCTTGCGGGCTTTCAGCACCTGGCCGGTGCCGGTAATGGTGCCGCCAGTACCGATGCCGGAAACGAAAATATCAACCGCGCCGTCAGTGTCGTTCCATATCTCTTCTGCTGTCGTCTTGCGGTGAATCTCGGGATTGGCAGGGTTTTCGAATTGCTGAGGAATGATGGCGTCGGGCAGCGTTTCCGCCAGTTCCTGCGCCTTGGCGATTGCGCCCTTCATGCCCTTCGGGCCTTCGGTCAGAACCAGTTCGGCGCCCAGCAGCGCCAGCATCTTCCGGCGCTCAACCGACATGGTCTCCGGCATGGTCAGGATCAGCTTGTACCCCTTCGCCGCTGCGGCGAAGGCTAGCGCAATCCCTGTATTGCCTGAGGTCGGCTCGACCAGCGTTGTTTTGCCGGGTGCGATCTTGCCCTGTGCTTCCAGGGTTTCGATCATCGCCACGCCAATGCGGTCCTTGACGGAAGCAATCGGATTGAAAAATTCGAGCTTGGCCAGAAGGTTGGCCTTCACGCCCTTCTCCTTGGCCAGCTTATCGAGCCGCACGATCGGCGTATCGCCGATCGTTTCCGTAATCGAGGAATAGACGCGTCCGCGTCCGGGCTTTCTGGCTTCGGTCATGATGCTCTCCTGTATGAAGGCCACGCGGCGGTGACCGCAAGGTTCGAGCGGCAGAATAGGAGCAATCGCTCTTTCAGGCTAGCGAACGTTCGTCCTTATATAGACGGCTTGCCGGAAAAATTTCGTGATAAATAGTGCAATTGCACGAAATTATTTTACGTGCTGCGGATTGCGATCATGGTCGCGGTTCCCGCCAGAATGCCCGCCGCCGTGCGGTTGAGGATCGTCAGGGCGCTCGGCTTTTTCAGAAGGTTACGCGCCTTGGCCGCAAGCAGGATGTACGGCAGGAGGACAGCCATCAAGACAACGAAGGTGATGGCGAGGAGCGAAGCATATTCGGAAGGCCCGATCATGCGGATATCGATCAGCGTCGGCACCAGCGCCACGTAAAACAGCATGGTTTTCGGGTTGCCGAGGGTGATCAGCAGGCCGGACAGAAAGGACATCGGCATGCTCGTGCTTTTCTTGGCCTTCAGGTCCTGTGGCAGGAGGCCCGCCGTCCAGAGTTTCCAGGCGATGTAGAGGAGGTAGGCCGCGCCCGCGAATTTCAGGATCATGAAAGCTTCCTGAAAGGTTTGCGCGACAAAAGCTAGGCCCAGGATCACAGCGGTCAGGTAGATCATGTCGCCGAGTATGAGCCCAAGGCCCATGAAGAAAGTCTCGCGGAAACCGGAGCCCAGCGCCCGGGCCACGATCGCCGTCATGCCGGGGCCGGGGATGGCAGCCGCAATGAAAAGGGCGGTGGCATAAGCAAGAATGGTCGTCAACGTCATGATCGTTCCTCGAAACTCCGCCAGATCAATAGCGAAAATTCGACGCCAAGACAATCGGATCGCATGTGCCTACGGAGTGGAGCATTTCCAGCCAAAGCGGCTTCGCTTCGGCGTCGGACAATGCGGTAAAACAGAAGGATAGAGCATTTGCGGTGGTCCCGTGATTACCGCAAATATTCTAGACCCCTGTCGAGCCGAAACCACCTGAACCCCGCGCCGTTTCAGAGGTTTCCGTCACCTCAAGAACGGTAACCTGCGTCACCGGCGCGATCACCATCTGCGCAATGCGCATGCCCCGTTCTATGACGAAAGCGTCCTGACCGAGATTGGCGAGGATGACCTTTACTTCGCCGCGATAATCGCTGTCCACCGTGCCGGGGGAATTGAGGCAGGTGATGCCGTTCTTGATGGCGAGGCCGGAGCGGGGGCGGATCTGTGCCTCGTACCCCTGCGGAACCTCGAAGATAAATCCAGTCGGCACCAGCGTCCGCTCGCCTGGCTGCAGGGTCAGCGTTTCGCCGGATGGCACGGCCGCGCGCAGATCCATGCCCGCGGCGCCGCGGGTTTCATAGGATGGCAATTCGAGATCTGCGCCATGGGCGAGGCGCACAAGGCGCAGAGGGGGGAGATTGTCGTTTTGAACGGTCATGCGGCATTAGTTTGCGCAGATCGCGGCAAGGTCAATTGCAAATGCGGCCCTGAAACGCTAGATACCCCGCAATTCCACAGGATTTGTCAGATGGCCGAAACACTTGCCGAGGCGGTCTCCCGCCGCCGCACCTTTGCTATTATCGCGCACCCGGACGCGGGTAAGACGACGCTTACCGAAAAGCTGCTGCTGTTCGGCGGAGCGATCCAGCTCGCGGGTGAAGTGAAGGCGAAGAAGGATCGCATCCAGACCCGTTCGGACTGGATGAAGATCGAGCGCGAGCGCGGCATTTCTGTCGTCACCTCGGTCATGACCTTCGAATATAACGATCGCGTCTTCAACATTCTCGATACGCCCGGCCACGAAGACTTCGCTGACGACACCTATCGCACGCTGACGGCCGTGGATGCGGCGATCATGGTCATCGACGCGGCCAAGGGTATCGAGCCGCGCACGCTGAAGCTGTTCGAAGTCTGCCGCATGCGCGACATTCCGATCATCACCTTCATCAACAAGATGGACCGCGAAAGCCGCGACCCCTTCGAGATTCTGGATGAGGTGGAAGAGAAGCTTGCGCTCGATACGGCGCCCATCACCTGGCCGGTGGGGCGTGCCAAAACCTTCTGCGGCGCCTATAATCTTGCGGACAGCACGTTCCGCGGTGTCGACACGCAGGTTGAGGCCATGAAGGTCAACGGGCCGCAGGCCGTGGCGGATCGACTTCCGGAAAATGAGCGCGATGCCTTCATCGAAGAAACGGAACTGGCGATGGAAGCCTGCCGTCCCTTTGACCGTCAAGCCTTTCTTGAAGGCCACATGACGCCGGTCTTCTTCGGTTCGGCGTTGCGCAATTTTGGTGTGCGTGATCTCATCAACGCGCTCGGGGAATTCGCGCCGCCGCCGCGCGATCAGGTGGCGGATACCCGCACCGTGCATGCGGCCGAAGAAAAAATGACGGCTTTTGTTTTCAAGATCCAGGCCAATATGGACCCGAACCATCGTGACCGCATCGCCTTCGCCCGCATCTGCTCCGGCAAGCTGGAGCGCGGCATGAAGGCTCGACTTGCTCGCACAGGCAAACAGATGGGCCTCACCGCGCCGCAATTCTTCTTTGCGTCGCAGCGCCAGCTGGCTGACACCGCTTTTGCGGGTGATGTGGTCGGCATTCCCAATCATGGCACGCTCCGCATCGGCGATACGCTGACCGAGGGTGAAAACCTCGTATTCCAAGGTGTTCCAAACTTCTCGCCGGAAATCCTGCGCCGCGTGCGTCTCGAAGATGCGATGAAGGCGAAGAAACTGAAGGAAGCCCTGCAGCAGATGGCGGAAGAGGGCGTCGTACAGCTCTTTTCGCCGGAAGACGGTTCGCCGGCCATCGTCGGCGTCGTCGGTGCGCTGCAGCTTGATGTGTTGAAGGAACGGCTGATGGGCGAATATGGCCTGCCGGTTTCCTTTGAAATGTCGCGCTTCTCGGTCTGCCGCTGGATTTCGTCCGATCAGCCGGCAGAAATGGACAAGTTCCTCAACGTCAAGCGTGGCGATATCGCCCGCGATCTGGATGGCGATCCGGTATTTCTGGCGCAGGATGCCTTTTCGCTGCGTTATGAATCCGAGCGTTTTCCCGCGATCAAGATGGTCGCGATCAAGGAATATCACGTCGCCAAGGCGGCGTGATACCAGCCGGATTGCACTTTGTATGCCAAGGGCTTAGTTTCCCCGTAAACGGGAAACTGGTCCGGCATCATGACGCTTTCAGGCAAACATATTCTTCTCATTATCTCCGGCGGCATCGCGGCCTATAAGAGCCTTGATCTCATCCGCCGCCTGAAAGAGCGCGGCGCCAGGGTCACGCCGGTCATGACGAAGGGCGCGCAGGAATTCGTCACGCCGCTCGCCGTTGGTGCATTGTCTGCGACCCATGTTTTCACAGAGCTTTTTTCACGGCAGGACGAGCAGGATGTCGGCCATATCAGGCTGGCGCGCGATTGCGATCTCGTGCTGGTGGCGCCCGCCACCGCCGATGTGATGGCGAAGATGGCACATGGTTTGGCTGACGATCTGGCCTCGGCGGTTCTTCTCGCGACCGACCGCAAGGTGCTGGTTGCGCCAGCGATGAACCCCAAAATGTGGTCGGCAAAACCGACAACGCGCAATGTCGATACGCTGAAGAAAGACGGCGTGTTTTTCATCGGGCCGATGGCCGGCGAGATGGCGGAGAAGGGTGAGGCCGGTCTTGGCCGGATGGCGGAGCCTTTGCAGATTGTCGAAGCAGTCGCCGCATTGCTGGATGGAGGGCCAAAGCCCCTGAAGGGTAAAACGGCAATCGTAACCTCCGGCCCGACCCATGAGCCGATCGATCCGGTGCGCTATATCGCCAACCGTTCATCGGGCAAGCAGGGCCATGCGATTGCAGCGGCTCTTGCAGAGCTCGGAGCGGAAGTGACGCTTGTTTCCGGTCCAGTCACCATTGCTGATCCCGCTGGCGTGACGGTAATCCGTGTCGAGCGCGCGGAGGAAATGCGGGACGCGGTGATCTCAAGGCTGCCGGCGGATATTGCCGTCATGGTGGCCGCCGTCGCCGACTGGCGGGTGGCGGGCTCATCAGAACAAAAGATCAAGAAACAGCCGGGTGATGCGCCGCCAGCGCTCCAGCTGACGGAAAACCCCGATATTCTGAGAACCGTTGGCCATCACGTAAACCGCCCGAAGCTTGTGGTGGGCTTCGCTGCCGAAACGCAGGACGTTGAAAAAAATGGCCGCGCCAAGCTGGAACGCAAGGGCGCGGATTACATCGTCGCCAATGACGTCTCGGCGCAAACCGGCATCATGGGTGGAGACCGCAACAGCGTGAAGATTATTTCAGCCGAGGGTGTCGAGGCGTGGCCGGACCTCGACAAAGCGGAAGTCGCAAAACGTCTTGCGGCCCTGATCGCCGAGAAATTGGCATGAGCCTGTTCAATCGCAAGACATTTGACAGGCTGCTCGGCGAATGGCCGGGCGTGCGTTTCGTCGACCAATGGGATTCCCATGTCGCAAAAGTCGGCGACAAGGTTTTTGCCGTGCTGGGCGAGCGCGAGGATTGGCGGCTGGTCGTCAAATGCTCCGAGGAAAGTTTCGAGATCCTGACCTCGCTCGAGGGCATAGCGCAGGCACCCTATTTCGCCAAACGCAAATGGGTGTCGATCGGCGATCATTCGCCGCTCGAGGAGGAAGAGTTGCAGCACTATGTGCGCCGCTCCTATGAACTCGTCGCTGCAGGTTTGACGAAGAAGGTGCGAACCGAACTCGGTATCGTGATCGATACCCCGCCCTCCCGCTAACGGGATCAATTTATCTTTGTATCTTTACCGATGATCTGGCGCACACCATCCTTTGTAAACGGCTGCACAAGCTGCGGCACAAAACCCTTCGCGATCTCACCCTTGATGCCGATATCGGTGGATGAGGGCCGGTCGGGGTTATGGTAGGAGCCGAAGATGATGTCGAAGATGACGAGGTTTTCGCCGTAATTGGTATTCCCTTCCGGAAGTTGTTTCGAATGGTGCCAGCGGTGCAGGCGCGGCGTGCTGAAGACGTAATCGAGCAGCCCTGTTTTCATATCGACGTTGCAATGGGTCAAAATACCGATGAAGGCGGTCACGGCACCCAGCCACCAGAAAACCTGAAGCGGTGCGCCCATGAAATAGAGCGGTATCTGGCTGAGCGCGATCTTGAACAGGGAATCGGCCACATGGAACCGTCCCGTATTGACGACCCAGAGACGCACGACGCTGTGGTGCAGGGCATGGAACCGCCAGAAAAAAACAGTTTCATGCGCGATGCGATGGGCCCAGTAGAGGCCGAATTCGGCAACCGTCACCGCAAGCGCGACCTGCACCACCATTGGCAGATGCGATGGCCACAGGTCAAAGCGCATGGCCGCGAGCGGCTGCAGCACGTTTGCCGCCAGCATCGGGAAAATGGCAGATGCGGCTGCGGCAAGTTGCACGATCCCCTTGGTCAGAAGCGTATGGCCGATGCTGGTCATCGTCTCGCCATCCCCTTCGAGCCATTCGACCTCGTAGGGAATATAACGCTCGAGAAGAAAGAGAGCGATGACCGCACATGCATAAACACTGAGAAACGCTGCGATCGGATGGCTGCTCGTGAAGGCGAAGTAAGACCCTACGAGGCCGCCACCAAAAACGAGTGGCCAGGACGAATAGGACAGGGTCTGTTTCAGTATCTGCGCTTTTGCCATCACAATAAAATCCCGTACGGCATCATCCGTCTCTCACACCCGCGCAATCTCGCGGCTTCAAAGCAGCCCTTTACCCCGCACAACCTGCCCGACCGAATGACAGGCCAGGTCTTTATCACCTCGAGACGTTACACAAACATGGCACGGGAAGGTGCCGAGATGTTCAGCTTACTTTGATGGCAATATAAAGAAGCGTCAGCGCAATAACCCACAGCGCTATCCGCCCCCACCTGGTATGGCGCGCTTCCGCCCCGCCGATGGCTTCTGCGGTTTGGGCATCGAAACGCAAGCCGTTCTCGCTCATATACATCAGTTCGGAATGCAGCTTTTCCGTTTTGGCGGCTATCTCCGGCGCTGCCTCGGCGAGCTTGAGGGCAGCCTTCACGCCATCCTTCAGATCCGTGACGATGCGTTTCGGGCCGAGATTGTCCCTGATCCAGCCACTGACAACAGGATCAGCCGCCTTCCACATGTTGAAGCGTGGGTTGAGCATGCGCGAGACGCCTTCCACCACCACCATGGTCTTTTGCAGCATCACGAGTTCCGGGCGCGTTTCCATGTCGAAAAGCTCGGTGACTTCAAAGAGAAGGGTCAGGAGCTTACCCATGGATATCGTCTCGGCCGGTTGGCCGTGAATAGGCTCGCCGATGGCGCGGATCGCCTGTGCGAAACTCGCTATGTCGTGATGGCCCGGCACGTAACCGGCCTCGAAATGCACTTCCGCCACCCGCATGTAATCGCGCGTGATGAAGCCGTAGAGGATTTCGGCGAGAAAACGCCGTTCCTTTTTGCCAAGCCGTCCGGCAATGCCCATATCGACGGCGACTATCATGCCCTGCGGATCGACGAAAAGATTGCCGGGATGCATGTCGGCATGGAAAAAACCGTCGCGCAGGGTGTGCCGCAGGAAGGACTGGATCAGTGTGTCGGCAAGCTTGTTCAGGTCGTGACCGGCGGCCTTCAGGCCCTCGATATCCGACATCTTGACGCCGTCGATCCACTCCATGGTGACGACGTCACGACCGGTGCGTTCCCAGTCGACTTCGGGAACACGAAAACCGGGGTCTTGCCTGGTGTTTTCCGCAAGCTCGGAAAGGGCGGCGGCCTCAAGCCGCAGATCCATCTCGATCTTGGTCGTCTGCTCCAGCGTGCGCGTCACTTCGACCGGTCGCAGCCGACGGGCCGAACGGACAAAGCGCTGTTGCAGGTCGGCGATCAGATACATCGCCTCGAGATCGTTCTGGAAGCGTTGCCGCACGCCGGGACGGATCACCTTCACGGCAACTTTGCGCGGTCCCTTCGGTGTATCCACAATTGCCGGATGAACCTGGGCAATGGAGGCGGCGGCGATAGGATCGCCGAATTCTCTGTAGAGATCGGACACCGAACGGCCGAGCGAACCTTCAATATTGGCTTTCGCCGCCGAAGGCGGGAAAAAGGCCATGCGGTCCTGAAGGCTTGCCAGATCGTCGGCAAATTCTGCCCCGACCACATCCGGCCGGGTGGCGAGAAACTGGCCCATTTTCACATAGGAAGGCCCCAGCCGCTCGACCGCCACAGCCAATCTGTCGCTGCGTTGCGCCTGTTTTGCCTTGCTGCGGGCAAAGGGCTTCAGCAACGCCTTCAATACCTGCGCGGGCGCAGGCAGATCGTCGGACGGCAGGGCGAGCACGACGCCTTCGCGCACGAGAACCCAGCCAACCCTTGCGAGGCGAAAATATGCGCCCAAAGTGCTCATGCTTATGCTTGTCTCCTGCCTTTGCCGGCCATGGTCTTAGAGCTTCCAGCCGGAATGCAGGGCGGCGATGCCGCCGGTGTAATTGGTATAGGTGACGCGGGAGAAGCCGGCGGTGCGGATCATCGTCGCGAAATCCTCCTGATTGGGAAATTTGCGGATCGATTCGACCAGATACTGATACGGTTCAGCGTCGCCGGTGATCATCTTGCCGAATTGCGGAATGGCGTTGAACGACCAGGCGTCGTAAACGCGGTCAAGCAACGGCATCTCGACTTCGGAAAATTCCAGCACCAGCAGCCGCCCGCCGCGCTTCAGCACACGATGCGCTTCCTTCAGCGCCACGTCGATGCGCGGCACATTGCGAATGCCAAAGGCAATCGTATAGGCGTCGAAGCTGTTCGCCTCAAAGGGTAGCTCCTCGGCATTGGCCTCCACGAATGTCAGATTGTCCGAAAGCTTCTTTTTAGCCGCGCGCTCTTCGCCAACGGCAAGCATCGAGCCGTTGATATCGAGAACGGTGGCATGCGCCAGACGGTTGGAAGCTTCGATGATCCGGAAGGCGATATCACCTGTACCACCAGCCACGTCCAGAACCTTGTAGGAGGGATCCTTGCGCGGCGAAAGCGAGGAGACCATAGCGTCCTTCCACAGCCGGTGCAGGCCGGCCGACATCACGTCGTTCATGATATCGTAGCGCTTGGCCACCTTGTGGAAGACCTCGTTGACCATCCCCTGCTTCTTGCCTTCGTCCACCTTGTGGAAGCCATAGGACGTTTCCATGCCGCCTTGGGCAGTGGTACGGGCGTCGGTCATCGTCTGTCTCCATATTTATTGCGTGGCGGACCATAGCGGAAACGCCATGGCGACGCTATCTGTTGCCGCATCGCCTGGGCGCGACATTTCGCGTGCACTTTATAGACCACATGGTCCTAACGAAAAACTGCCGGATAAGCCAGATGCCAGAATTGCCAGAAGTCGAAACCGTCAGACGCGGCCTTGCTCCTGCCATGGAGGGGGCAAGGGTTCGCAAGCTCCGTCTCGGCCGCCCCGACCTGCGGTTTCCGTTTCCAGAGGATTTCGCGGAGCTTATCGAGGGGAAGACAATTGTCTCGCTCGGAAGACGGGCAAAATATCTTTTGATCGAGCTGGAGGACGGGCTGACGATCGTGTCCCATCTCGGCATGTCCGGCTCTTTCCGCGTGGAAGCGGAGGCCGATGCAGAAGGCAGCGTACCCGGCGTATTCCACCATCCCCGCTCGAAGGACGGCAAGCATGACCACGTCGTCTTTCATCTCGACCGGGGAGTTGAGCGTGTCTCCGTCATCTATAATGATCCGCGTCGCTTCGGCTTCATGCATCTGGTGGAGCGCAACAAGCTCGATCTTTATCCCGCCTTTGCGGACCTTGGCCCGGAGCCAACAGGCAATTCGCTGAGCGCCGATTATCTCGCAAGCCGGTTCGACGGTAAAAGCCAACCGCTGAAAAGCAGGCTGCTGGACCAGAAGGTTATTGCCGGCCTTGGCAATATCTATGTGTGCGAGGCGCTTTGGCGTGCGCATCTGTCGCCACTGCGGGCGGCAGGAACGCTGGTGACGAAAGCTGGCAAGCCCAAAGCACAACTCGTCGATTTGACGGAGAAAATTCGCGATGTCATCGCCGATGCCATCGCCGCCGGGGGCTCATCATTGCGCGACCACATACAGACGGACGGCACGCTCGGTTATTTCCAGCATTCCTTTTCGGTCTACGATCAGGAAGGTCAGCCTTGCCGGACACCCGGATGCGGGGGTACGGTCGAAAGGATCGTCCAGGCCGGCCGTTCGACATTCTATTGTGCCGCCTGCCAGAAGTGACAATGTTGGAGTACGGAAAAGGGGAGATTGCCGTGGATTATGAAACGATATTGGTTGAGAAACGCGACGAGGTGGGTGTCATCACCCTCAATCGTCCGAAGGCCCTCAACGCCCTCAATTCAGCGCTTCTGAAAGAACTGCGGCACATTCTGTCTTCATTTTCGAACGATGATTCCATCGGAGCGATCATTATTACCGGCTCCGAAAAGGCCTTTGCCGCTGGCGCTGATATCAAGGAAATGCAGGGGCTGGATTTCGTCGACGCCTATGTCGGCGATTTCCTCGGCGGCTGGGACGAGGTGGCCGCGACCCGCAAGCCGGTGATCGCTGCAGTCTCGGGCTTTGCGCTAGGAGGCGGCTGTGAACTGGCAATGATGTGCGATTTCATCATCGCCTCCGAGACCGCAAAGTTCGGCCAACCGGAGATCACCCTCGGCGTTATCCCGGGCATGGGGGGCTCACAGCGGCTGACGCGGGCGGTCGGGAAGGCAAAGGCCATGGATCTGGTTCTGACCGGACGCATGATGGATGCGGCTGAAGCCGAACGCGCCGGTCTCGTCTCTCGCGTCGTGCCCGCTGCAAGCCTGATGGATGAGGCCATGGAGGCTGCAACGCGCATCGCCTCGCTGTCACGCGTCTCCGTGCTCATGGCCAAGGAAAGCGTCAATCGCTCCTTCGAGGTGCCGCTGTCGGAGGGCCTGAGATTTGAAAGGCGCTCCTTCCAGTCGCTGTTTGCCACGGCGGATCAAAAGGAGGGCATGGCGGCCTTCGTCGAAAAGCGCAAACCCGCTTTTCGGAATCGCTAAGGATTCGGAATATCGGCGCTTTTAAGCGTTTTGCGCGTTGACGGGCGTAAGCTTTAGCGGTATATGCCCGCCCACGGTTAAGGAAAGCCATCCGGCTTGTCTGAAATTACTCCCGCATTCTTGGGTTACCTGAGGTCTTCGAACGACCCGATCCTATGGTTGCGGAATTTGGTTTGAATTCGAAGAGAGGCATACATGGCCAATACAACTTCGGCGAAAAAGGCGACCCGCAAGATCGCTCGCCGTACCGCAGTCAACAAGGCTCGCCGTTCGCGCGTTCGCGGCTTCATTCGCAAGGTCGAGGAAGCAATCGCTACCGGTGATCTCGCTGTCGCTACCGAAGCTCTGAAGGCTGCCCAGCCAGAGATCCAGCGCGCAGCCACCCGCGGCGTCCTGCACGGCAACACCGCATCCCGCAAGGTGTCGCGTCTCGCCCAGCGCGTTAAGGCTCTTTCGGCCTAATCCGGCTAATCACAATTAACTATTCAGAAAGCCTGGTCTTTTGACCGGGCTTTTTGTGATTCTAACTGGCCGTTAACCATTGCCGTCGTAACGTGACAAACGCGTGTCAAACAGACGACAGGAAAATAAAAGCAAAATCAATATGTTATCGGAGGTCTTCTCGGGGATGGCAGGCTTTCTCTACGGAAGTCGCATCGAGATTTGAGTCAAGAAGATTTTTATTTTTTCGGTAAAAACGGCTCTTGGAAATCGCCAAAATTGAATCTCATTGATTCATAAGCGATTCTGCTTAGCACCCCTTCGGTGATGCAAAACGACCTTTGCGAGTCAATGGCCGTTCTCCGTTTTTGCAGAAAAAACGCCATTGATCTCTACCCACGATCCTGCCTAAATGCATTTCAACAAGGGGTGCGGATCTCAGTCCACAGATTATCTCGATGATCGTCATCGGCGATATTCACCTTCTTGCTGGCGGTTCCTTCGGGGTCCGTTTTTTCAAGTCATGGAGCTTTTTGTGCCGTTTCGGTCTCGGAACGGGATGGGTTCTTTTGTCTTCAAGAATGCGCCTTAAGGTTGTAGCGAAAGGAGCGTTTTTTAGCGTGTCGCATGCCTCTCTATGAGGGGGAGGAAAAAGGGATAACCGACTCGCAAACGGGTAAGAGCTCTGGTGTTCTTTCGAGGGGGACACTGGGGGCATAAATAAACGAGGGGGATCCCTGACGATCGATCTTTGATCGTCAGGCTATGATTGGCAATTTGAAAGGCGGCAATATGCAATTGAATTTGGCGATGGGTGCGGTGGCTGATGGGGACCGCGCACCAAAGGCATGTGATGCAGCTTGCTCAGACGCGGCAGGGGACAAATCGGCTGTGACGCACGATGCGCTATTTGAACGTTTCAGCGCGCGGCTCAAGGCACAGGTCGGCCCGGAGGTCTATGCAAGCTGGTTCGCACGGCTCAAACTCCATTCCGTTTCGAAAAGCGTCGTCCGTTTTACAGTTCCGACGACTTTTTTGAAGTCCTGGATCAACAACCGTTATATGGATCTGATCACGAACCTCGTTCAAAGCGAGGACCCGGATGTGCTGAAGGTGGAGATTCTGGTCCGCTCGGCCAGCCGCCCGGTGCGCCCGTCCCAGATCGATGACAAGGCGCAGCCCGCTGCGGATGCCGGTGCAGCGCCACGTAACAAGTCCTTTATTCCGTCGCAGCCGGCCGCGGCCCCCGTGGCGCAGCCTGCCGCAGTGCAGTCTACCATGCGCCAGGGCGGGTCAGGGCCGTTGTTCGGTTCGCCGCTCGACACACGCTTCACCTTTGATACCTTTGTCGAAGGCTCGTCCAACCGCGTCGCACTTGCGGCGGCAAAGACGATCGCCGAAGCCGGTGCGGGTGCCGTGCGCTTCAATCCGCTGTTCATTCACGCGGGTGTTGGCCTCGGCAAGACACATCTTCTGCAGGCGATTGCCAATGCGGCGATAGACAGCCCGCGCAATCCGCGCGTGGTCTATCTGACGGCGGAATACTTCATGTGGCGGTTTGCGACCGCAATCCGCGACAATGATGCGCTGACGCTGAAGGACACGCTGCGTAACATCGACCTGCTCGTCATCGATGACATGCAGTTCCTGCAGGGCAAGATGATCCAGCACGAATTCTGCCATCTGCTCAACATGCTGCTCGACAGCGCCAAGCAGGTCGTGGTCGCAGCTGATCGTGCGCCATGGGAGCTGGAATCGCTCGATCCGCGTGTCCGTTCCCGCCTTCAGGGTGGTATGGCCATCGAAATCGAAGGTCCTGACTACGACATGCGCTACGAGATGCTGAACCGCCGTCTCGGCTCGGCCCGTCAGGACGATCCGTCCTTCGAGATTTCGGATGAGATCCTGACCCATGTGGCGAAAAGCGTGACGGCAAGCGGTCGCGAGCTGGAGGGCGCCTTCAACCAGCTGATGTTCCGTCGCTCTTTCGAGCCGAACCTCTCGGTCGACCGTGTCGATGAGCTGCTGTCGCATCTCGTCGGAACGGGTGAAGCCAAGCGTGTCCGTATCGAGGATATCCAGCGCATCGTCGCCAAGCACTATAATGTGTCACGGCAGGAGCTGGTGTCCAACCGTCGCACCCGCGTCATCGTCAAACCGCGCCAGATCGCCATGTATCTCGCCAAGATGCTGACGCCGCGTTCCTTCCCGGAGATTGGTCGCCGGTTCGGAGGTCGCGATCACACCACGGTTCTGCATGCCGTGCGCAAGATCGAGGAACTGATCTCTGGCGACACCAAGCTCGGCCATGAGGTCGAGCTGCTGAAGCGCCTGATCAACGAAAACAACGCATGAAAAAAGCGGCCTCAGGGCCGCTTTTTTATTCTCATCTTGCTCTATGGCTCGTACAAGGCGCGCTGATGTCAGCAGGCGAGATCAGCCACCACGGCATCCAGAATAAGCATGCCTGATGGTGTGCAGCGCAGGCGGGAATTGCCGAGCCTCTCCACGAAACCGTGCTGAAGAAGAAACTCTTCCTTTTCCGGGTCGAGGTCGCGGCCGGAAAGGTCGCTCCAGCGGGCGAGGTCGATGCCCTCGCGCAGGCGAAGTCCCATCAACAGCAATTCGTCGGCCTGCTCGTCGACGCCAAGCAGTTCCTGATCGATCATGCCATGGCCCTCCCGTTCGACCGTTTCGAGCCAAGTCTCGGGGTGGCGTTCGGTTGCCGTTGCGAGCTTGGAAGCGCCACGCGTCAGGCGTCCATGTGCGCCGGGGCCAATGCCGGCATAGTCGCCATAGCGCCAGTAGGTGAGGTTATGGCGGCTTTCGGCGCCGGGCCGGGCATGGTTGGAGACCTCATAGGCCGGCATGCCGTAACGTTCGGTAATTTCCTGCGTCGCCTCATAAAGCACGGCCGAGTGCTCACCGTCGGGCACGATGAGCTTGCCGGCCTTGTGCAGGCCATAAAAGGGCGTGCCTTCTTCGATTGTCAGCTGATAGAGCGACAGATGGTCGACGGCGTAGGAGACGGCTTCCTTTAGCTCGGCGTCCCATTCCGCCACCGTCTGGTTCGGCCGGGCATAGATGAGGTCGAAGGACATGCGCGGAAAAATCTCCCGCGCCAGCCGGATGGCTTTCAACGCGTCGGCGACATCATGCAGCCGTCCGAGGAATTTCAGGTCGCGGTCATTCAGCGCCTGCACGCCGAGGGAGACACGATTTACTCCCGCCGCGCGATAACCACGAAACCGCTCTGCCTCGACGCTGGAGGGATTGGCCTCCATGGTGATCTCGATTCCATCGGGCACATGCCAGAAACGCGCAACGCCATCCAGCAACGCGCCAACCGTCTGCGGGTCCATCAGCGAGGGCGTGCCGCCGCCCATGAAGATGCTGGTGACGACGCGCGGGCCGCTCAGAGACCGCATGTGCTCCATTTCCTGCAGGAAGGCAGCCGTAAACCGCTCCTGATTCACCGGGCGGTGGCGGACATGGCTGTTGAAGTCGCAATAGGGGCACTTGGCCGCGCAGAAGGGCCAATGCAAGTAGATCCCGAAACCGGGATCGCCCGTATCCGGCAGAAGCGATGCGCCGGGGGCAGAAAGTTGATGCTCCCCGACCATCGGGTTCATGCCTCCAGGCAGGTTTCTACGAATTTTTTAAAGGCGCGCGCCCGATGCGACAGCGCAAAGCTGTCGCCGTGCTTCCAGCCGTGTTTCTCTTCCGCCGTCATCTCACCGAATGTGGTGTCGTAACCTTCGGGTTTGAAGATCGGATCATAACCAAACCCGCTGGTTCCGCGCGGCGGCCATACGACTGTGCCTTCCACCTCTCCACGGAAATATTCGACATGGCCGTCGGGCCAGGCGAGGCACAGCACGCTGACGAAACGGGCCGTGCGATCTTCCGGCTTTGAGGCGCCGCGTTCGGAAAGCGCATCCTCGACCTTCTGCATCGCCATGGCGAAGTCGCGCGTGCCGTCAGCCGTCTCCGCCCAGTTGGCGGTATAGACACCGGGCGCACCGTCAAGGGCGTCGATGACAAGACCGGAATCGTCAGACAGGGCAGGCAGGCCGGACGCCTTGGCGGAAGCAAGCGCCTTGATGGCAGCGTTTTCCTCGAAGGTGGTCCCGGTTTCGTCAGGCTCGATAAAATTGAGCTCGGCCGCCGATTTGGCGGAGAAACCGAAAGGCCCGATCAGATCGGCGATTTCGGCGATCTTGCCCTTGTTGTGGCTGGCGACGACGATCGTTCTGGTATCGAGCTTGCGCATGGTACTTTCCTGTCGGCTCAGGCGATCGCCTGTTTCTGAAGGGCGACCAGCTCGCTGCAGCCGGCCTTGGCGAGACCGAGCAGCGTCAGGAATTCTTCTTCGGAAAAGGGCGCGCCTTCAGCCGTTCCCTGAACCTCAACGATGCCGCCCGAGCCGGTAATGACGAAATTCGCGTCGGTCTCGGCAGAAGAATCCTCGAGATAGTCGAGATCGATCACCGGCTGGCTGGCGAAGATACCGCAGGAGATCGCGGCGATATGGTCCTTCAGAACTTTCTCGACCTTGATCATGTTGCGGGTTTCCATCCACTTCAGGCAATCATGCAGCGCAATCCATGCGCCGGTAATGGAGGCGGTGCGGGTGCCGCCATCGGCCTGGATGACATCGCAGTCGATGCTGATCTGGCGCTCGCCAAGTGCCTGTAAGTCAACGACCGCGCGCAACGAACGGCCGATAAGACGCTGGATTTCCTGGGTTCGACCGCCCTGTTTGCCGGAGGCAGCCTCGCGCTTCATACGCTCATGGGTGGAACGCGGCAGCATGCCATATTCGGCGGTGACCCAGCCCTTGCCGCTGTTGCGCAGCCACGGTGGCGTCTTTTCTTCAAGACTGGCGGTAACGAGCACATGCGTGTCGCCAAACTTCACGAGACAGGAGCCCTCGGCATGCTTCGAGAAATTGCGCTCGAAGGAAACCTTGCGCATCTGGTCGGTTTTTCTGCCTGAAGGCCGCATATGATCCACTCTCCATGTTGGTTCCTGCCTTCTAAGACGCGGGCCGTTCTTTTGCAAAGCCAATTTCCATTTTGCCGGAGCCGCGCGACGCATTATATTAGCCACGACAGGACACAGACGACAAAGAACGGACGAGATGGGTTTTTCTGCACCGCTTTCAAAAGATCAGGCATCCCTGCTGGATGAACGGTCGCGGGAAATTTTCCGGCGCATCGTCGAAGGCTATCTCGATACGGGCGAACCGCTCGGGTCGCGCAGTCTGTCGCGACTTCTGCCGATGTCGCTTTCGCCTGCTTCCGTTCGCAATGTCATGAGCGATCTTGAAGAGCTGGGCCTCATCTATTCGCCGCATATCAGCGCCGGGCGCTTGCCCACGCAGACGGGATTGCGCTTTTTCGTCGATGCCTTCATGCAAGTGGGCGATCTGCCCGCCGAGGAAAGGGCCAATATCGATCGCCAGATCGGGCCCGTCGCTGGCCACGAGCAATCGCTGGACGGATTGCTGACAGAGGCGAGCCGTATGCTCTCGGGCATGTCGCGCGGTGCGGGGCTCGTGCTGACCGCGAAAAACGACGTTATTCTGAAACATGTGGAATTCATCCGCTTGGAGCCAACCAAGGCACTTGCCGTGCTGGTGGGCGACCATAATCAGGTGGAGAACCGCATCATCGAGTTGCCGGCGGGCATTTCCTCGTCGCAACTGACCGAGGCGGCGAATTTCATCAATGCCCACCTGTCGGGCCAGACGCTGCAGGAACTGCGCAGCCAGTTTCAGACGCAGCGGGCGGAACTTCAGTCGGAACTCGGCACGCTGGCACAGGACCTCGTCGAGCGCGGCCTTGCCATGTGGGCTGGCGACAGCGAGGACGGCAAGCTTGGCCGCCTCATCGTGCGTGGTCGCTCCAACCTGCTGGAGGGACTTGCCGGTGAAGAAGACATCGACCGGGTCCGGCTGCTGTTCGACGATCTCGAGCGCAAGGAAAACCTCATCGAAATCCTCAATCTTGCTGAAAGCGGGTCAGGCGTGAGGATTTTCATCGGTTCGGAAAACAAGCTGTTTTCGCTGTCCGGCTCCTCGCTGATCGTCGCGCCCTATCGCGATGAGGACAATCGCGTCGTGGGTGCGGTCGGCGTCATCGGCCCGACGCGGCTGAATTATGCCCGCATCGTGCCAATGGTGGATTACACCGCACAGATCATGGCGCGCCTTTCCCGCAAGCAGCGATAGGGCGGCCCCCTGGTCCCCCAAGAGATTGCGGCAAGCTTTTCGCCGCAAGCCTTGATTTTTGCCCGTCAAAGCTCGATATCGGGCGCAACCACTAACTGTCTAATCTGGAGAACGTCATGACCGACGATACAAAAAAGCCCGGACCTGACGCGGACGTCGCGGAAGAGTTTGTCGAACCTGCCCAGGCAGGTGAAGAACAGGCCGAAACGGCAGAGCCCGATCCGGTGGAGGTGCTCAAGGCTGAGAACGCCGATCTGCGCGATAAATTCCTGCGCCTTGCCGCCGAGATGGACAATCTTCGCCGCCGCACCGAGCGTGATGTCAAGGATGCCAAGGCCTATTCGATGGCTGCCTTTGCACGCGATATGCTTGCCGTTTCCGATAATCTTCGCCGCGCGCTGGAAGCCATTCCCGATGAGCTCAAGACCAATGGCGAAGCCGGTCTCAACGGCCTGATTGAGGGCGTGGAGATGACCGAGCGGTCAATGCTGTCGACGCTGGAACGCCACGGCGTGAAGAAGATCGATGCCGAGGGCCAGAAGTTCGACCCGAATTTCCACCAAGCCATGTTTGAAATTCCCAACACGGCCGTTCCCAACAACACCGTATTGCAGGTGATTCAGGCCGGTTTCACCATTGGCGACCGCGTTTTGCGCCCCGCCATGGTCGGTGTCTCCAAGGGCGGCCCGAAGGCGGAAGCTGCTGCCTCGGCCGAACCGGGCACCGCGTCCGTGAACGAAAAAGACGCTTGAGGACATCCGTTTGGATGTAACGAAAAACGCGCCTTCTGGGCGCGTTTTTTATTGCCATTAACTGGGAAAAGAAGGCCTGCCGTCAGGCAGCCGTCGCCTGTTCCTGATTGAGGAAGGCGTAGATTGCGGTGTCGGAATCGGTAGCACGCAGCTTGGCCACCAGTTCAGGGTCGCGCAGGGCCCGCGCAATGCGCGAAAGAGCCTTCAGATGATCAGCGCCGGCGCCCTCCGGTGCGAGCAGCAGAAACACGAGATCGACGGGCTGATCGTCCAGTGCCTCGAAATCAACCGGCGTTTCAAGACGCGCGAAAACCCCGGTGATCTGCTGAATGCTGTTGAGCTTGCCATGCGGAATGGCAATGCCGTGGCCGACACCAGTCGAACCGAGCTTTTCACGCTGGAGGATGACGTCGAAAACTTCCCGTTCCGAGACTCCGGTAATTCTGGCTGCCTTTGCGGCCAGCTCCTGAAGCAACTGCTTTTTGGAATTCACCTTGAGGGCGGGAATAATCGCATCTTGTTGCAGCAGATCTGCCAACGCCATTCTCTTTTTCCTTCATGCCATCGAGAGAGGTGGGGGACAGAGGCGCTTTCGCGCTCTGCCTCCCACGTCTTGTCAGACTGTTCAGCTCTTGATCGTTTCCGCGTCGATCCAGCCAATATTGCCGTCATGACGTCGGTAGACGATGTTGAGATATTCCTTGCCCGGGCTGCGGAACAGCAGAACCGGTTCGTCCGTCATGTCGAGCGCCATCACGGCGCTGGCGACAGACATGGTCTTAATCTGTTTCGAACTTTCGGCCACAATGGTGGGTGCGTAATCCTCAGGGACCTCATGGTCCTCATCGGGAATAGCATCCATGACCGTGTAAGCGATTTCCTGCGACACACCGTTCGCACCATTGTGGTGGTCTTTCAGCTTGCGCTTGTAACGACGCAGGCGCTTCTCGATCCGCTCTGCGGCGGCGTCGAAGCTCGCCTGCGGATCATTTGCCTGACCCGCCGCATGCAATACAACACCGGTATCGAGATGCAGCTTGCAATCGGCCGCAAAACGCGATCCGGACTTCTCCACCGTCACCT
Source organism: Agrobacterium sp. DKPNP3 (assembly GCF_052686535.1). NCBI lineage: Bacteria > Pseudomonadati > Pseudomonadota > Alphaproteobacteria > Hyphomicrobiales > Rhizobiaceae > Agrobacterium > Agrobacterium sp. DKPNP3. Next base: position 130,466 of record NZ_JBQYSN010000001.1, read on the forward strand.
GGCCTGAATACCCCCCATCGAAGTATTTGGTAACTGCCAGACCTATATTGTCCTCAATCCGCTGACGGAAAGATTCACCGATCTCCATATGTTTACCAGATACACGCACACTCATGGAAATTTTCCTTTTTGTAGTGATTTGCGAGTACCAGCTTACGTCAAGCCGCGCGCGCATCCAAGCGTTTCGAAGACCTTAAAAAGCCCTCATTCGAATTTTACGCCCATGGACGGTGGAGGTGAATCCGTTACAAATGACCTTGCTTACGTGTGCGGCGGGCTTCTAGCCCCTGCCGTTGAAAGAGTCAATGGTGCGGCAAAAAACCGCTGCGAACGTGATCGGGTACCTCGATTAAAAAGCGGAGAGCTTAGCCATAGCCTTCTTCTCCCGGCGCCTCTGCACCGAGGAGGGAATATTCATCGCTTCGCGATATTTCGCAACGGTGCGGCGGGCGATATCGATGCCACCCTTTTTCAGATTGTCGACGATATCATCGTCGGAAAGCACCGCATCGGCTGCTTCCTGGGCGATCATGGCCTTGATGCGGTGACGAACCGCTTCGGCGGAGTGGCTGTCTCCGCCCTCTATTGCGCTGATCGATACGCTGAAGAAATATTTGAGCTCGAACAGCCCACGCGGCGTGAGCATGTACTTCTTGGACGTCACCCGGCTGACGGTGGATTCATGCATCTTGATGGCGTCGGCCACCGTCTTGAGGTTCAGTGGGCGCAATTGATCGACACCGTTGACGAGGAAGGCATCCTGTTGGCGGACGATTTCCGTCGCCACCTTCATGATTGTGCGGGCGCGCTGGTCGAGGCTGCGGGTCAGCCAATGGGCCGTCTGCATGCATTCGGAGAGAAAATCCTGATCTTCGCCGGCACGCGCCTTGTGTTTCGACACCTCGGCGAAGTAGCTCTGGTTGATAAGCACGCGCGGCAGGGTCTCGGGATTGATTTCCACCAGCCAGCCGCCGGCGGAGGAGGGACGAACGATGATATCGGGAACAATGGTTTCTGAAACCATCGCGTCGTAACCCGCACCGGGACGGGGATTGAGCGTGCGGATTTCGGCCAGCATGTCGAGAAGGTCTTCCTCATCGACACCGCAGATTTTCTTCAGGGTCGCGAAGTCCCGTTTCGCGAGCAGTTCCAGATTGTCGATGAAGGCCCGCATCGCCGGGTCCAGCCGATCCTTTTGTGCCAGCTGGATTGCCAGGCACTCGCTGAGAGAGCGGGAAAAGACTCCCGGTGGGTCAAAGCTTTGGAGTGTCCTCAGCACCTCCTCGACTGATGAAGGACTTGTGCCCAGCCGCTCGGCGACATCCTCGACGGCGTCGGCAGCGATGTATCCCGTCTCGTCAAGCTGGCCGATCAGCGCATCGGCAATCATCCGGTCTTCTGCGGCAGCTATGGCGAGGGGCAATTGTTGATTGAGATGGTCGCTGAGGCTCTGCCTGGCAGCAACGAAGTCGTCGAGGTCATAACTTTCCCCGGATTCCTGCCCGGGCATCGACTTCCATTGGCCCGCCAGTTCAGGAGCATCGGCTTTTCTGGGCTCTGCATCGTCAGGAAAGACATTTTCGAAGCTGGTATCCAGCTGCTCTCCGAGATTGGCGGCCCGATCGCCATACCAGTCGTCGCTGTCGGCGGTGACATCAGGTGATCGCTCCGCACCATCGCCATCCGCGTCGCCGAAACTTTCCGCGTCTAGGGGTGAATCGCTGCCCAAATCACTGTCGTTTGCTGCAATTTCCAGCAGCGGATTACGCTCCACTTCCTGCGCAATGAACTGCGTCAGCTCGAAATGCGTCATCTGAAGCAGCTGGATCGACTGCATCAGTTGCGGTGTCATCACGAGAGACTGGTTTTGACGCAGCAAAAGGCTGGCAGACAATGCCATGGCGGACGCGAAACTCCCTTTACAGCTTCTCCGTCGCCTGATTTTCCAAAAATTTTACTGAGACGACGGAACTTGGCCCAAAAATTGCTTTTTTATTTTGTTTGGTCAAGCGTCAGCGCGGGGCGCGATGAAGAATCTTTCGCGCCCACCATCCTAAAGGCTGAAATTGTTACCGAGATAGAGCCGTCTTACGTCCGGATTATTCACGATGTCGTCAGGGCGGCCGTGCGTCAGAACCTCACCAGCGTGGATGATGTAAGCGCGGTCGATGAGGCCCAGTGTCTCACGCACATTGTGGTCGGTCACCAGAACGCCGATGCCGCGGGCTGTGAGGTGCCTCACCAGATTCTGAATGTCGCTCACCGAAATCGGATCGACGCCGGCAAAAGGCTCGTCGAGCAGCATGAATGTCGGATCGGTCGCAAGGGCGCGTGCGATTTCCAGGCGGCGGCGTTCACCACCCGAAAGCGCGACGGCAGGCGATTTGCGCAGCTGCGCGATATGAAACTCTTCCAGCAGCTCATCGAGCTTGCGGTTGCGTTTCGCCGCGTCAGGTTCATGCACTTCGAGCACGGCGCGGATGTTTTCCTCGACGGTAAGGCCGCGGAAAATCGATGCTTCCTGCGGTAGGTAACCAACGCCAAGGCGCGCGCGCCGGTACATCGGCATCGTGGTCACATCATTGCCGTTAATGGCGATCTTGCCGGTATCGACGGGAACCAGACCCGTAATCATGTAGAAACAGGTGGTTTTGCCGGCGCCGTTGGGACCAAGCAGCCCGACGGCCTCACCGCGACGCACGACAAGCGAAACGCCGTTGACGACGCGACGGGTATTGTACGTCTTGGTCAGGCCATGCGCGATCAGCGTTCCCTCATAGGGGGTTTTATCGGCCGGTGAGGCGGCAGCTGCGGCTCGGCTGCGCCCGCCGCCGAATATCTTTGAGATGGAAGCTATGTTCACGAGAAACTACTGTTTTTTCTGCGACTTCGGATCAAGCATGATCCGAACGCGACCGCCGCAAGCATCGAGCTTTGCCTGCCCCGTCTCCATGAAAACCGTCAATTTGCAGCCGGTAAAGACATTGGTACCCTCCGAGAGGACGACCTGCTTGCCGGTGAGGATGAATGTCTGGCTCGCCATATCGAATTCGCCGTGATCAGCGGTCGCATTCTGCGTGCCTGAGGTCAGGTAAACGTTGTTGTCGACGAAGATCTTTTCGATCTGGGCGTTGCCACCGGTCAGCGACGCGCCTTGACCGGCATAGTTGACCGTCATCTTGCCGGCTTGCAGCGTCGTCGTGCCCTGCACAACCTTCACGTTTCCGGTGAAATAGGCCTTGCGCTCCTGGTCTCGAACCTCCGCCTGATCGCTGTCGATCGTGATCGGCTCGTCGCTTGACAGCTTGACGCCCTGCATATTGCTGGTCGTGCTCTGTGCAACTGCAGCGGTAGCAAGACAGGAAAAAATCAGGCCCGCATAAGCGATGCCTGCATATTTGCCAAAGGTAACGGGACGGGACATTTGCATCATCTGGACCGGGCTCTCACTTGCCTTCATTTTTAATATTGGATGCAGCGATACGTGCCCGTACCTGCCCCGAAAATACGATGGTTTTGCCATTATCGGCGATATCAATCGATTGCGCAACAATCGACCCGTCGTTTGTTTTGATTGAAACAGGGTCCTTGCTGCTCATTTTTCCGGCCTTCAGATCGACATCTGCAGACTGGAACTTCGCTTGTATGCCATTGCTGAGATTGATGTCAAAAGGGGCCGTCATCGTCAGCTTGTTCGTGGCCCTGTCAAAAACGCCTTCCTTCGCGATCACCTGCGCAACGCCGTCGTTGACCGGCACCGCCGCAAGAACCTTCTCCAATGTCATGAGATTGGGGTTCGCAATGTCCTGCAACGCCCGGTCCGCGTTCATGGAGTAGTCAATCCCCTTCTCGTTGCGGCCTGCAACGGCAGGTTTTTCCATCACGATCTTGCCGTCTTCGATCCTCGCGCTTTCCAGCGAGACATTTTCAGGCGCCCAGGTTCGAATAACCGAGACAGCGATGAAGACGAGCGAAATAATCACCGCGCTGACCGGAAGAATGATCTTCAGGCGCTTAACGCGCGCGGAATGGCGAAGAGCCACGCCGTAGGCGCGGTCGTGGTCATTCGGCAACGGAAATGCTGGCGCGGCTTCGCGGAGTCTTTCAAGCATAAGAGTGGGTCCGGAACGCTTCTTCGGCACAGCCAATCGGGCCCGCACCAGAAGCTACTGTCGTGAACAATCTTTTTGGCACGAGTGCCGTGCCCTGCCAATATGGTTTTTATCGGGAGAGGCGCAAGGGAAATGCTAATATAATTGTATTTCCGGTTTCCTATTGTTTCCTTGCGGCTTCGCGCTAGAAGTTCCATATGGCCTGAAACGCAAAAGCGGACGATAGAGGTTTTGATGGACAATATGGCGATAGCGGATCGCAGGCGGTTGCGCCGCAAGTTGACTTTCTGGCGTATTGCCGCCGTTCTGCTGCTTGTCGCGGGCGCTTTTGGCCTCTATCGGGTCTTCTGGGAAGGGCCTCCGCAGAGCGCGAGACCGCATATCGCCCGGGTCGAAATCACCGGCCTGATCACCGACAATACCGAACTTCTTGAACGGCTCGACAAGATCGCCGAGAGCGATAACGTCAAAGGTCTGATCGTCTCCATTTCCTCGCCCGGTGGCACGACCTATGGCGGGGAGCGCATATTCAAGGCCATCAGGGCTGTGGCGGAAAAGAAGCCTGTCGTTTCCGATGTCCGCACGCTTGCAGCGTCGGCAGGCTACATGATTGCATCGGCGGGTGACGTCATCGTCGCTGGCGACACCTCCATCACCGGCTCGATCGGGGTGATTTTCCAGTATCCGCAACTCGGCCCGTTGCTGGAAAAGCTCGGCGTCTCGCTCCAGGAAATCAAGTCATCGCCGATGAAAGCCGAGCCTTCTCCGTTCCATGATGCGCCGGAGGAAGCCAAGACGATGATCCGCGCCATGGTGATGGATAGCTATGGCTGGTTTGTCGATCTTGTGGCCGATCGCCGCAAGCTGCCGCGCGAGGACGTGTTGAAACTGGCTAATGGATCGATCTACACCGGCCGTCAGGCGCTTGCCAACAAGCTGGTCGATACGCTGGGCGGCGAAAAGGAGATTCGCGCCTATCTCGAAACCCGTGGTGTGACAAAGGATCTGCCGATCGTTGAATGGCGTGCGCCGTCGTCGAATTCGCCTTTTGCGCTGTTCAGTGTTGCGCAAATAGCGAAGTTTCTGGGATACGACGATTTAATTCCCTTTGCGGGGGCTGGCCAGCTCGGAGCGGACAAGTTGTTTCTTGACGGTCTTGTTTCCGTTTGGCAGGTTGAGCCGCGTTAAAAATCCAATTCTTTCAGGGGGCAACCGTGATCAAGTCTGAACTGGTGCAGATCGTTGCTGCGCGTAACCCGCACCTTTATCACCGCGATGTGGAAAACATCGTCAATGCGGTGCTGGATGAAATCACCGATGCCCTGGCCGCAGGAAACCGCGTCGAGCTTCGTGGTTTCGGCGCATTCTCCGTCAAAAACCGTCCGTCCCGTTCCGGGCGGAACCCGCGCACGGGTGAGTCGGTTTTCGTCGAGGAAAAATGGGTGCCTTTCTTCAAGACGGGCAAGGAACTGCGCGAACGCCTCAATCCCGGTATGGGTGACGAAGAGGACGATTGACCGCCCTTGGAGCCTGGCGATTAAGGATGTGCCGGTCGTGCGTTTGCAGTGATGGAGTATTGTCGGATGTCGAAGAAAATCATCAACCTCATCATTCTGCTGCCCCTGGCGATCATCCTCGTGATCCTCTGCGTCGCCAATCGACAGTCCGTGACGCTGGCCCTTAATCCCTTCCGGCCGGATGACGGCGTTCTGTCCTTCACGGCGCCCTTCTTTGTTTTCCTCTTCCTGGCGGTCATTTTTGGTGTCCTGCTGGGGTCGGCGGCCACATGGGTCGCGCAGGGAAAACACCGCAAACGCGCCCGTATCGAGGCCAGGGAAGCCATTCGCTGGCATGATGAGGCGAACCGTCAAAAGGCGGCAACGGGCGGCGCCGTACCGAACGCGGGACAGCTCCCGGCAAAGTGATGGTGCCGAGAATTGTTGTGGCTCTGGTAGAGCGGCGTTCGGGATGCTATTTGCTGCGCAATAAGACGCGGGCATAAGCGGAAAGATTCCATTGAAGAAAAAAGACAGCCGACCGGGCACGCGCGCGCGGGCCGGGGCCGATAAAAAGCAGATTAACGCCGCGAAGCCGGCACGAAGACCGGATGCAGCGCCGAAAAAGCGTGAGCCCGACGCCGTGCGCAGCATGCCAAAAACGCCGGCCAAGGAAAAGGTCAGTATAGCATCAGCCGTAGAACAGGCGCCCGCACGTCCCCTCAAGGAGCGCACCGGGATTTTGCCTGCCGAGCAGGTTCCCGTCATTCTCGAATCAAGCGGTGCCGGTGATTTTCACCTGATTGACAGCGGCAACGGCCTGAAGCTTGAACAATATGGTGATTACCGCGTGGTCCGTCCGGAGGCCCAGGCGCTGTGGAAACCCTCTGTTCCGGACCGCGTGTGGCAGAATGCCGATGCCATCTTCACCGGCGATACGGATGAAGACGGCATGGGTCGCTGGCGTTTCCCGAAAGCGGCGCTCGGCGAGACCTGGCCCCTGTCGTTGCTCGGCGTCAATTTTCTCGGCCGGTTCACCGCATTCCGCCATGTCGGCGTTTTCCCCGAACAGATCGTCCACTGGGAATGGCTGAAACATGCGGTCGAGACGGCCGACCGGCCGCTGAAGGTTTTGAACCTCTTCGGCTACACCGGTGTCGCCTCGCTTGTTGCGGCGGCGGCCGGGGCTGAAGTGACCCATGTGGACGCGTCGAAGAAGGCAATTGGCTGGGCGAAGGAAAACCAGTCGCTCGCAGGATTGGAAAATGCGCCAATTCGTTGGATCTGCGAAGACGCGATGAAGTTCATCCAGCGGGAAGAACGTCGTGGCAACACCTACGACATCATCCTCACCGATCCGCCAAAGTTCGGCCGCGGCACCCATGGCGAAGTCTGGCAGCTGTTCGACCATCTGCCGCTGATGCTCGATATCTGCCGGGAAATCCTCTCGCCCAAGGCGCTAGGCCTGGTACTGACTGCCTACTCCATCCGGGCCAGCTTCTATTCGATGCATGAACTGATGCGCGAAACGATGCGCGGCGCGGGCGGCACTGTTGCGTCTGGAGAACTGGTGATTCGCGAGGCCGGGCTAGACGGCAAAACGCCGGGCCGCGTTCTTTCCACATCGCTGTTCAGCCGCTGGGAGCCGAAATGATGAAGGACATGCGCGAAAACACCACGCGACGCGTTGGCCAGGTCAAGGAAGTGACGAGTCTTGCTAATCCCATCATCAAGGATATCAAGGCACTGACCCAGAAAAAGGGCAGGGAAGAGACGGGCACTTTCATGGCTGAAGGCCTGAAACTGGTCATCGACGCCCTTGAGCTTGGCTGGACGATCAAGACCCTGGTTTACGCCAAGGCCGCCAAGGGCAAGCCTCTGGTGGAGCAGGCGGCGGTAAAGACCGTGGCCTCGGGCGGTCTCGTACTCGAAGTCAGCGAAAAGGTCATCGCCTCGATCACCCGCCGCGACAATCCGCAGATGGTGGTCGGCATTTTCGAACAGAAATGGAAGCCGCTGAAGGATATCCGACCGGAAAAGGGCGAGACCTATATCGCGCTCGACCGGGTGCGCGATCCCGGGAATCTCGGCACCATCATTCGCACGGCGGATGCGGCGGGCGCTTCAGGTGTCATTCTGGTCGGCGATTGCACCGATCCATTTTCGCTGGAGACGGTGCGCGCCACCATGGGCTCGGTCTTTGCCACCCCGGTCGCTCGTGCCTCCGTCGCTGAATTTCTGGCCTGGAAAAAATCGGCTGGCGTCAGTGTTGTTGCCACGCATCTTGCCGGTTCGGTCGATTATCGAAAGATCGACTATGCTGGCAAACCGGTCGTGATCCTGATGGGTAACGAGCAATCCGGCCTCCCGCCGGAACTCGCCGGCAAGGCGGACCAACTGGCGCGCATTCCCCAGCAGGGCCGTGCCGATAGTCTCAATCTCGCCATCGCAACCGCCGTCATGCTGTTTGAAGCACGGCGACATCTCCTCGAACTGGCACCGGTGACGTAATGGCCAAAGCGGCATTGTTCTCGAAATTCGGTCCTGCTTTTGCGCTGATCGTCGCGGCACTGGTGCTGGACCAGGTCGTCAAGCAGCTGGTTGAGGCCTATCTGCCGCTGCAACAGATGGTGCCCGTCGCTCCGTTCCTTGCGCTCTACCGCACCTACAATCTCGGTGTTGCCTTTTCGATGCTCGAAGACATGCACGGCTGGTTCATCGTCAGCATGCGGCTTGTGATCGTCGTCTTCGTTCTATGGCTCTGGCGCAAGACGGCAGCGGACCGCACCTTCGCCCATCTCGGCTTTGCCTTCATTATTGCAGGTGCCGCCGGCAATCTTCTCGACCGGTTTTTTTACGGCCACGTCATCGACTACATCCTGTTTTACACTGAGACTTGGTCCTTCGCCGTTTTCAATCTCGCAGACAGTTTCATAACCATTGGCGCAGCTTGCGTTATCCTTGACGAAGTTTTGCACGCCCGGGCAGCCAAAACGTAAAATTTTAGGGTTGCCGCCAAACATATCAAAACCGCTGCCGTGGTAGCGGTTGAGCATGAGCGAACTGGCAAGACTGCGGCAAAAAGTTTCGGATGGGCTCGGCCTGGCCGCCACGGCGGAACAGGCGGCAGATCGCATCGATACCACGCCGCGACGAGCGGACGAGGATCATGCGATCCATGCCAGCTCTGTAGCGCTCCACATCGCCGCATCCTTATCCGTTGGAGGCTTTGTCGCGGCCCTGGTTGCACTTGCAGTGCCCTATGCGACGACCGTCGGCCTGGCAGTCTTCTTTGGTTTGCTGCTCGTCGGCCTCCTTGTCTACGCGCTCTTTCGCACGCCTCCTCAGCGGCCGGTTACTCAGGTCGCGGAATCCGATCTCAGGCTCCGGCAGACGCAAAACCGATCGTTGATCGCGGAGATGCAGGAATCCATGGGCGACATTGTCGTGATCCGTGACATGAACCGGCGCATCGTCGAGGCGAACCGGATCTTTCGCGAGATGACCGGTTGTGCGGCGCCGGAAGGATTAAGCTGCGAGGAAATCGGCATTGCTTTCCGTCCGGGTGAGAAGGTTCACGCCTATGATGTCGAGATCGCAACGCCGTTCGGTCAGCGCATCTTTTCCTGGCATGATGTCGTGACGCGTGATCTTTCAAGTAGCCGACTTATGATCAGCAGCATCGCGAGAGACGTGACCGAGGAGCGGCTTGCGCTCGCCGAGCGGGAAGACGCCCGGTTACGAGCCGAAAAGGCCGATGCCGTGAAGGCAAGGCTGCTTGCCACGGTCAGCCACGAGATCCGGCTGCCGCTTTCCGGCATGCTCGGCATGAACCATCTTCTGTCCCAGACCAAACTTAACGAAGAACAGCGCAATTATCTGGATGGCATGCGGCAGTCCGGCCAGTCGCTGGTGCAACTGGTCGAGGATCTCCTGGATTATTCGACACTGGAGGCAGGTCGCTTCAGGCTCAATCCGCGCGCTGAAAATCTGCGCCGGCTGATCGAGAGCGTCGTTGAGATGCTGGCCCACCGCGCGCACGAAAAGGGCATCGAAATTGCCTCCTTCGTAACGCCTGATGTGCCCGATCATCTCGATTTCGATCCGGCAAGGCTCCGGCAGGTTCTCTTCAATCTCATCGGCAACGCCGTTAAATTCACGCGGGAAGGCGGTGTGGTCGTCAGGGCGCACATGGTTGGCGGGGAATTATGCATCGGCGTTGAAGATACCGGTCCTGGCATGAGCGAGGCGGAGCAGAAACGTATCTTTGGCGAGTTCGAGCAGGCCGGGCCTGTATCGCAGCAAAGCGCTGGCACGGGTCTTGGCCTCGCAATTTCCGCCCGCATCGTGCGCGAATTCGGTGGCAGCCTCACGGTTTCCAGCCGAAAAGGAAAGGGGAGCACCTTTAAGCTGACGTTCCGGCCGGCTGGCGCTCCTGCCGAGATGGTGGATGTCGGACGGCGTGGGTGCCTGCGGCATACGAATGTCCTCCTTATCGCGCCGGAAGGTGTGGCGGCAGGGGTGACCATGGAGGCGATCAAAGCGCTCGGGGGACGATGCCAGCTCATTCACCAGCCAGATGATCTTGAAAGGCTGCGAAACGACGCCACGGTGCAGGCGGAGGGGCTTACCGATATCATTGTCGACCGGCGTATTTCACCGCTGTTCAGGGATGCACTTAAGGGTTGGCCGCACCAGGATGTTCGCCGCACGCTGCTGGTCAGCCCGGAAGAGCGCCCCTCGACAATGCATGTATCCTTCGATGCCTGGTTGATCCGGCCGCTGCGCGAAAAATCCCTGATCGACGTCCTGTGCGGCCGTCTGCGCGGGATCGAGCGTCGGGATGCGATCAACGACAACCATCCGGATGTGGGATTTTCCTCGCGCGTCATGAAAGACCCGACGGGCGGCATTGAGATCCTCGTTGCCGAAGACGACGCCGTCAACCAGCGCATCGTCCGCGCTGTTCTGGAAAAAAACGGTTATGTCGTTCGTCTTGTCGAAGACTTCGAGGGGCTCCGGCACTCTTTGGAACCGGGCGCGCGCCGTTTGCCTGATCTTATCATATCCGATCTCAATATGCCGGGCGGTGAGGGGATGGACGTGCTTCCCGAGCTTTTGCGGAGCATGGAGGCTGACAGAAGTATTCCCGTCATTGTACTGAGCGGCGATGCGACGACTGCGACCGCTGA